>NZ_JAPPTH010000009.1:0-231641 GCF_027587015.1 Vibrio sp. Makdt | reverse complement strand
ACGTCGTGTTTAGCAGGTGCTAACCATTACTTCTGTGTTGCCGCTTTCATCGGCGCAACAAACTCAGCCAGTGTTTTAAGCATTGCTTCTGGCTGTTCAACGTTATTCTCAATGATTTTTACAACCGCTGAGCCAGAGATAGCACCTGCAGCGCCAGCTTGAATCGCTTCTTTTACCTGCTCAGGAGCCGAGATGCCGAAACCAAGCAGTGCTGGTGGCGCGTCGAACTTGTTCAAACGGTCAAGTAGTGCGGTTACTGGCATGTTTGCTTTAGTTTCTGCACCCGTTACGCCAGCACGAGAAAGTAGGTAAGTGTAGCCGCCACCAAGTTCTGACACGGATTTAAGTGTTTCGTCGCTTGCTGTTGGTGGTGCAATGAAGATTGGGTGAACGCCAAACTTCTTCGCTGCAGCGACAAACTCGCTACTTTCGTTTGTCGGTACGTCTGCGATCAATACTGAGTCGATACCAGCGTTGGCACAACGCTCATAGAAGCTCTCGATGCCACGTGCGTAAACCAAGTTCGCGTACATCAATAGACCAATCGGTAGCTCTGGGTATTTTGCGCGGATTTGACCAATAAGATCGAAACACACATCAGGCGTTACTTTAGAATCTAACGCACGAATGTTCGCACCTTGGATTGTTGGGCCATCAGCCAGTGGATCAGAGAACGGGATACCAAGTTCCAGCGCATCAGCACCTGCTTCAACCAAAGTTTCCATGATCTTAAGAGACTGTTCAGGGTTAGGATCGCCAACCGTTACGAATGGTACAAATGCACCCTGATTCTTTTCAGCTAAGCGAGTGAATAGTGATTGATAGCGATCCATTATAGTGCTCCTTTCTCTTTAAGGATGTCGTGTACAGAGAAAATGTCTTTGTCACCACGACCAGACAAGTTAACGACTAATAGTTGTTCTTTTTCTGGTTCGTCGTGAGCCATTTTGATTGCATGAGCTAAAGCATGAGATGACTCTAGCGCTGCGAGGATACCTTCATTACGTGCGATAGATTGGAACGCTTCTAGCGCTTCATCATCGGTTACGTTTTCGTATTCAGCACGGCCAATTGCGTTCAGGTGAGCGTGTTGAGGGCCAACTGATGGGAAGTCTAGACCCGCAGATACAGAGTAAGACTCTTCTACTTGGCCGTTCTCATCTTGCATCAATGGTGCTTTCATACCAAAGAAGATACCTGTTTTACCGTGCTTAAGCGGCGCGCCGTGTTGGTCGGTATCAATACCTTTACCCGCTGGCTCAACACCGATTAGGCGAACCGTTTCTTCTTCGATGAAATCAGCAAACATGCCGATAGCGTTTGAACCGCCGCCAACACAAGCGATAACGGCATCTGGAAGGCGACCTTCTCGAGCTAGAATTTGGTTCTTGGTTTCTTCACCAATCATGCGTTGGAAGTCACGAACGATGGTTGGGAATGGGTGAGGACCTGCAGCCGTACCTAGTAGGTAGTGTGCATCTTCATAAGTTGCAGACCAGTCACGAAGTGCTTCGTTACATGCATCTTTTAGCGTAGAAGAACCAGAATGAACAGGGATAACCTCTGCGCCCATTAGCTTCATACGGAACACGTTCGGGCTTTGACGTTCAACGTCTTTAGCACCCATGTAAACGCGACACTTAAGACCCAATAGAGCACAAGCGAGAGCCGTCGCAACACCGTGTTGACCCGCACCTGTTTCAGCGATGATTTCATTTTTGCCCATACGCTTAGCAAGTAGAGCCTGACCAAGTACTTGGTTGGTTTTGTGTGCACCACCGTGAAGTAGGTCTTCACGTTTTAGGTAAAGTTTGGTCTTTGTACCTTTAGTTAGGTTGCGAGTTAGCGTTAGTGCCGTTGGACGACCCGCGTACTCTTGAAGAAGCGTCATGAATTCACTGCGGAACTCAGGATCGGCTTGTGCATCGATAAATGCTTGTTCAAGTTGGTCTAGTGCTGGCACTAGGATCTGCGGTACGTATTGACCACCGTATTCACCGAAGTAGGCATCGAGTTTAGCCATTATCTTATTCCTTCAATTCTATTGGCGTGTCTTCACACCAAGTCTTTTAGTCTTGTTTGAGCCTCGCTAAGGCAAAGCTCACAAATGTGTTTTAATTTCCGCTTTCTAGCTCTAGTGCTGATTATTGCTTTTAAAAGCCTGACTAGTAATTACGAATCTCTGCAAAAGCGCGTTGCAGTTTGTCTGCGTCTTTTTTACCTGGAGCAGATTCAACACCAGAATTTAGGTCTAACCCTAAACAGCCCAACTTAGCCGCTTGGTTAGCATTTTCTGGGTTTAGACCACCGGCCAACATGATTGCGCTTTGGTTGTTGATCAGGCTCCAATCGAACGCTTGACCGGTACCGCCAGTTTGAGAACCCACTTTGCTATCTAGCAGGTGACGAGTCACGTTGCTTTCCAGTAATTCTGGTAACGCGCTCTCAGCGTCGCAAGCCACACCGTAAGCTTTCCAGATCTCAACATTTTCAGGCAGTGATTGTTTTAGCTCATCAACATAGGCTTGAGACTCATCGCCGTGCAGTTGTACAGCGAACAAACCGAGCTCAGAAACCGTGTTAGCCACATCTGCCACGCTGTGGTTTTGGAACACACCCACGTAGTTCAATGGCGCACCGCTCATCGTTAAACGAGCCGCTTCGATATCCACATGACGCTTAGACGCTTCCACGAAAATCAGACCACCGAATACCGCGCCAGCTTGATACGCCTTGGCAGCATCGTTAGGATGAGTTAAACCACACACCTTGTTTTCGCCCAGCGTTACTTTACGAACGGCCAGTTCAAGGTTCTTTTCAGCCATAAGAGAGCTACCAATTAGGAAGCCATCTGCAAATGTTGAAAGGTCACGCACTTGTTGGTGTGTGTAGATACCAGACTCTGAAATTACGACTGCATTAGGTGCTAGTTCACGTAGTAGTGGGGCTAGTTCTTTTGTACGATTCAAATCCGTCGACAGGTCACGCAGGTTACGGTTGTTAATGCCGATCACCTTAGCGTTCAGAGCGACTGCGCGATGCAACTCTTCTTCGTTGCTGACTTCAGTAAGGACACCCATGTTGAGTGAGTGAGCAACCTCAGCAAGAGCTTGGTACTCTTCGTCATCCAATACCGATAGCATCAACAAGATAGCATCTGCCGAGTAGTGACGAGCTAAGTAAACTTGGTAGGTATCCACCATGAAGTCTTTGCACAGGATTGGCTGCTTAGCGATGCTGCGAACCTTAGGTAAAAACTCAAAGTCACCTTGGAAGTACTTTTCGTCGGTCAACACTGAAATTGCGTTTGCATGATTGTTGTAAACCGATGCAATGTAGTCCAGGTCGAACTCGTCACGGATCAAACCTTTTGACGGTGATGCCTTTTTACATTCAGTAATGAAAACCGTCTGTTCGCCGCTCAGTGCATCATAAAAACTGCGGTCTGCTTCGGTTAACGCTGCTTTAAACCCTTCCAGTGGCTGAGCTTGTTTACGCGCTTCAACCCATTGGTATTTATCACGAACGATTTTTGCTAATACTTCCGCCATTTCAGCTTCTTTAACTGAAACGTGGGTCGACAGTTTATCGGTAGTCTGTGTCATGTTCTTTGTCTCAATTCGTCGTTCGTTAGGCGTGAGCAGCAAGCTTTTGTACAAGCTCGTAGGCTTTGCCAGAGTTCATCGCGTCAATGGCCTGTTGTGCGTTGGCTTTTAGGTCTTCGTGACCAAATAGGCGCATCAATAGAGCAACGTTTACGGCTACTGCGCCAACTTGGGCTTCAGTGCCTTTACCCGTCAGGATATCTGTTGTGATAGCTTTGTTTTCTTCTGGCTCGCCGCCCTTGATTGCTTCAAGCGGGTGAGTGTTCAAACCAAAGTCTGCCGGCGTCACTGTGTACTCGTGAATTGCGCCATCTTTGATCTCTGCAACGATCGTTTCGCCGTGAATGGCGACTTCATCAAGTCCGCTACCGTGAACAACCGCCGCGCGCTTCATACCCATTTGCAGCATGGTTTCTGCGATAGGGCGTACAAGCTCTTTGCTGTAAACACCCATTAGCTCGATGTTAGGGCGAGCAGGGTTAATCAGTGGGCCAAGGATATTGAAGATAGTACGTGTTTTCATCGTTTGACGAACTGGCATCGCGTGACGCACGCCACCGTGGTATTGCGGAGCAAATAGGAATGCTACGCCAAGCTCATCGACAGCCGTACGCGTGTCTTCCGCCGTCATCGCTAGGTTGATGCCAAACGAATCCAGTAGGTCAGAAGAGCCTGATTTGCTCGATACACTGCGGTTACCGTGTTTCGCAACTTTTAAACCACATGCCGCGGCAACAAATGCTGAAGTTGTCGAAATATTAATGGTGTTGTGACCGTCGCCGCCTGTACCTACGATATCTGCAAAATCGTAATCTGGGCGTGGGAACGGGTTTGCATTAGCAAGCAGTGCTTTCGCCGCACCGGCGATTTCTTCTGGCGTCTCGCCTTTGATTTTCAGTGCAGTCAGTGCAGAAGCCATCAGGATTGGGTCTAGTTCACCCTTGATGATAACGTCGAATAACTGTTGGCTTTCTTCTTGAGTAAGAGACTGCTGTTCGTAAAGTTTATTAATCTGTTCCATGATCGTTTCCTAGTTAGCCTTTTTATCAAGGGTGTCGTTCTTCTCAAGAGCCCATTCGATAGCGTTCGCTAGAAGCGTTGCACCGTAGGTGGTCATAATTGATTCTGGGTGGAATTGGAATCCACATACTTTGTCTTGTTCTTGAACCACAGACATGACCAAACCATCGACTTCAGCGGTTACCGTTAGGCTATCTGATACATGGGTAGCAACCAGAGAGTGGTAGCGAGCAATAGCCAGTGGAGAAGGTAAGCCTTGGTAAGTCGCATGATTTTGGTGCTCCATCATCGACACCTTACCATGAATGATTTCGCCTGCGCCTGCAACGGTGCCTCCATAAGCTTCAACGATCGCTTGGTGACCTAAGCAGATACCAATCATTGGCACCTTGCCTTTTAGCAGCTGAATTAACTCAGGCATGCAGCCCGCGTCTGCTGGAGCGCCAGGACCTGGTGAAAGTAGAGCAACAGGGTTGTCTAGTTCGTTGATTGCCGCTTCCACTACCTTTGCAGAGATGTTGTTACGGTATATTTTTACGTTGTGACCCAATGAGCGGAACTGGTCTACAAGGTTGTAAGTGAACGAGTCGAAGTTATCGATGAATACAATATCAGCCATGATTACGACTCCTTCTTGTTAGAGATGTTTTTAGTGTGAGCAGCTTGAATCGCTGAAATAACCGCTTGAGCTTTGCCGCGAGTTTCATCGGCTTCTGCTTGTGGATCTGAGTCGAACACTACACCAGCACCAGCTTGTACTTGTGCAACTCCATCTTCAACGTAAGCAGAGCGAATCACGATACAGGTATCTAACGTGCCTTCACCTGTTAGGTAACCTACCGCACCGCCATAGCTACCACGACGCGTTTTTTCTACATCACGGATAAGCTGCATTGCACGGATTTTTGGCGCGCCTGTTAGGGTGCCCATATTCATACAAGCTTGGTAAGCGTGTAGGGCATCTAAATCTTCACGTAGCTGACCAACAACACGAGAAACCAAGTGCATCACATGGCTGTAGCGGTCTACTTTTAGCAGGTCTGCCACGTGGCGAGTGCCAGCTTCGGCAATGCGCGCAACGTCATTACGAGCTAGGTCGACAAGCATCATGTGTTCTGCGTTTTCTTTCTTGTCGGTGCGCAGTTCAAGCTCGATACGGCTGTCTAGGTCGAAATCGATTTGACCGTCAGGACGCTTACCGCGACGACGAGTACCCGCAATTGGGTAGATCTCAATTTGGTTGGTTTCAGTTTCGTATTTCAGCGCGCTTTCTGGAGAGGCACCAAACAGCGTAAATAGCTCATCTTGCATGTAGAACATGTAAGGGCTTGGGTTACTTTGTTTTAATTCTTTGTAAGCGGCTAGTGGAGCGGGACAAGGAAGCGTGAAGCGGCGTGATGGTACGACTTGGAACACATCGCCTTTTACTACGTACTCTTTTAGGTCACGAACCGTTTGACAGAAATCTTCATCAGAAACGCTTGGTACCGCTTCCACGTTGTCTAGTGGCGTCACTTCCGTGATGGCTTTGAGTGACTGACATTGTGTTTGAATGTCGGCTAAACGCTCAGTTAGTTGTGCTTTGATGCTTTCGTCTTGAGCGAACAAGCTTGCGTGAAGCAGACCTTGGTTCTCTTGGTGGTCGAAACGAAGCAGGGTTTCAGCCACGTAGAATACAAAGTCAGGGCAGTTGTTGGTTGCTTCAGCATCGCCTAGCGGTTCAAAGTTCGCCACGATGTCGTAAGCGAATAGGCCAGCCATGAATAACGCGTGCTTATTATCAGCGTCTTGCTCAAAGCTGTGCTGAACCAAACGTAGTGCATCGAAAGAAGAAGCTTCTCTTAAGCGTGAGTCTTCGTCTAATTCGTTGCTCGGCTCAACAAAAGTCAGCGTCAGTAAGTTATCCGTCAAATCAGATTTAATCTCTGCTTTCACGTTTTGAGTTAGGTGTTCGATAAGCGCTTGACCGTTTTTAGTCAGGGCTTGAAAGGTTACTTCATGTTCGCGGCATACAATGCGAACAGCAGAGTCGATAAGGAGTAGGCTTGTCAGGTTCTGTTTAGATTCAATCTCAGCAGATTCCAACAGCAAACTGTCTGTTTTGTTTTCACACAAGGTATGGAAAACACTGGTTGGATCTTGCGAGTAAGGAACTGAAGAATTGATGACCTCAATGGTTCCCAGCTTTTTGATTTCAATGGCCTTGTTCACAAGACCTCCTTTATGATTCTTTAAATTTCCTGCCGTACATAGTCGCATAAAGATACCTTTCACCCAATCTAGAATATGGTCAATTCGATGATTTGTTAGTCAGTTGAATGTGAGATGTTCGACAAATTAAAAAGCCCGCTATGGAAGCGGGCTTAGTGATAACTTTTTTATAAACAAACTGTTTAATTAGAAGTATACGTTAGCCCACCAAGAACTTGTCCAAGTGCGCCACCAATTAAGCTCTGAACTTGCTTCTTCTGAAGAAAGTTCTAAAACTTTATCTTTATGGTCTTGGTTAAATTCTTGTAACATGGTGAACCTATCAAATGTGATACTTCGTATTTGTGTACTAGTTAACTAGTTTTCTGCTTGCGGGTCAAGTGTGTTGACACAAATATAACGATAAAAATTGAAAACAATGAAAAAGAATATATGAGAATTGATCTACATAGTCATACAACAGCCTCAGATGGCCGACTTACTCCACCTGAGCTAATTGACCGAGCGCTAAGCTTTAACATCGAAGCGTTAGCGATTACAGATCATGATACGACGGATGGGCTTGCTGAAGCGCGCAACTATATTGCGGATAACAATCTTCCTATTCAGCTGATAAATGGCATCGAAATCTCCACAGTATGGCAAAACAAAGATATTCATATTGTTGGTTTAAACGTCGACCCTGAGTCACCAGAACTGAAAGCTCTTATTGAACAACAGAAGCAGCACCGAATTGGCCGTGCAGAACTGATTGCTCAGCGCCTTGAGAAAGCAACACGCGAAGGGGTATTAGAAGAGGTTAAGTTGATTGCTGGCGATGCACCGATCACTCGCGCCCATTTTGCTAAGTGGTTAGTCGATAACGGTTATGCGAAAACCATGCAGCAAGTGTTCAAAAAGTTTCTTACTCGCAATAACCCAGGTTACGTGCCACCAACTTGGTGCTCAATGAGTGATGCTGTCACGGCCATTCACGCCGCTGGTGGACAAGCGGTATTAGCGCACCCAGGCCGATATGGTTTTACTGCTAAGTGGGTTAAGCGTCTACTGACTGCATTTGTTGAGGCAAAAGGCGACGCGATGGAAGTGGCACAACCTCAACAAGCACAACAAGAAAGACGCACTCTTGCGGATTATGCTATACAATACAAACTATTAGCCTCCCAAGGCAGCGACTTCCATTATCCATCTCCTTGGATGGAACTTGGACGCAATCTCTGGCTACCTTCTGGGGTCGAAGAAGTATGGAAAGATTGGGAGTTTCAAACGGTTTCACCATCTGATAGCGATGTCAGTATCTAAGTGAAGCAGCTCCTTCTGATGATAGAGTCGAGAGATTCGATAACGAGGATCAATAATGAGCCAGTTTTTTTATGTACACCCAGATAACCCACAAGCACGTTTAATCAATCAAGCGGTTGCGATTGTTCGTAATGGCGGTGTTGTGGTTTATCCAACAGACTCAGGCTATGCGCTGGGTTGTCAGCTTGAGAACAAACAAGCACTAGAACGTATTTGTAAGATTCGTCGTATCGACGATAAGCATAACTTCACTCTGTTATGCCGTGACTTGTCTGAGCTGTCACTGTATGCACGCGTAGATAACGTTGCTTTTCGTCTGCTTAAGGCTCATACGCCAGGTGCTTATACGTTTATTTTTAAAGCGACCAAAGAAGTGCCAAAGCGTTTGATGAACGCGAAACGTAAAACCATTGGTATTCGTGTACCAGACAACAAGATCGCTCTAGACCTGTTAGAAGCGATGGGTGAGCCATTGATGTCTACATCTCTTATCTTACCGGGTAATGAGACAACAGAGTCGGATCCAGAAGAAATTCGCGACAGCCTAGAACACGCTGTTGATGTTATTTTGAATGGTGGCTACTTAGGTGAACAACCGACCACAGTGATTGACTTCAGCGACGATGATGCTGTCATTCTGCGCCGTGGTGCCGGTGATCCAGCGCCGTTTGAATAATCGCATTACTGGTTAACAGTCTGTAACGATACAGAGCGCCTGCCATAAGTAAATAACAAGTGCTTTTTGGCAGGTAATTTGCGATAATACGCGACCGCGATTTGGTCGCGAAAAATTCATTCGACGTCTGTGAAGACGACAATTAGGTAGAAAAGAGTAAATGAGCGAAAAATTACAGAAGGTTTTAGCGCGAGCTGGTCACGGTTCTCGTCGTGAACTAGAAGGTTTAATCAAATCTGGCCGTGTAAGTGTTAACGGGCAAGTTGCGAAACTGGGCGAGCGTCTTGAAGACGAGAACTCAGTGATCCGTATCGATGGCCATACTGTTTCAGGTAAAGCGTCTGAAGAAGTGGTTTGTCGTGTACTTGCTTACTACAAACCTGAAGGTGAGCTATGTACTCGTCATGATCCTGAAGGTCGCCGCACAGTTTTCGATCGTCTACCTAAGATCCGTGGTTCTCGTTGGATTTCGGTTGGTCGTCTTGATGCGAACACGTCTGGTCTTTTGCTTTTCACTACCGATGGTGAACTTGCAAACCGTCTAATGCACCCAAGCCGTCAGGTTGAGCGTGAGTACCTAGTACGTGTATTTGGTGAAGTTACTGAGCAGAAGGTTAAGAACCTTGTGCGCGGTGTTGAACTAGAAGACGGCATGGCTCGTTTCGAAGATGTGGTTTACGCTGGTGGTGAAGGTATGAACCATACTTTCTACGTAGCGATTAACGAAGGTCGTAACCGTGAGGTTCGTCGTCTTTGGGAATCACAAGAAACAACAGTAAGCCGCTTGAAGCGTGTACGTTACGGTGATATCTACCTTGACAAGAAACTGCCTCGTGGCGGTTGGAAAGAGCTAGATCTTCAAGAAGTAAACTACCTGCGTGAGCTTGTAGAACTTAAGCCAGAGAAAGAGACACTGTTGGACCTTGATCCTTCAAACACTTCTCGCAAGCGTGAGCGTTCTCGTAGCCAGAAAATTCGTCGCGCTGTCAAGCGTCACGAAGAGCGCGCAAATGCGCCAAAAGGCCGTAGCAACCAAGCTAAACGCAAGAAGCCAGCTACTCGTGGTACTACAACACCTGATTCAGGTCGTAGTGCTCCAGCAGCGAAAGGCAAGCCTCAAGCGAACAAAAGCAAGCCAAAGACAAACAACGGTCGTCCGGCTAAACCAGCTAAGCCAAGAACTCGTCAGTAATGATGTAAGTTCTCAAGCTTAAAGCTTCATTGTCTTAAAGCACTGAATACTAAAAAACCTGCTCATTGAGCAGGTTTTTTTACATCTAAGCCAATAGAAGATGCGAGTAATCGAGTATCGAAAGCATGCTGCCATAAACGCAGTAAGCGTGCTCTTCGCATCTCTTATCTCGTTGACGCGCATCTATAATCTGCTCGTATCTCGTATCTCGTATCTCGTATCTTCTACTTATGATTCGAAAAGTTATCACCCTTGGCCAAGCGGTCGTAAAGTACCACGTTCACAGATGCAGCGAGGTTCATGCAACCATTGGTTGGAACGTAAATCGTGTCGCGGCAGAAATCAGTGATTTCTTTCTTTAGCGTGCCATCTTCTGGGCCAAAAATATAAAACGCGCGTGGTGGGTGTTTGTAATCCGGTAGAGGCTTCGCACCTTCAATCAGATCAACGGCCACAGGCACGCAGCCTACTGGAATAATGTCTTTCAGCTCTTCAACGCCAATCAGTGGCAGCTCTAAGTGCTTCTCTTTGGTGTCGGTATGGAATTTTCGCGCATGATCGTAGCGTGTGCCTGTGTAGAACACAGAGTTAGCGCCGTAGCAGCCAGCCGCTCGCATTACAGAGCCTACGTTTTCAGGCGTCTTTGGGTTAACTAGGCCAATGCAGGCATAGCCTTTGGATTGTGTGTCTGTTTTTGCTTTGGTCATATCAGTGAATATAAAGTTGATAAAGAAAGAGAGTTCTCATGCAGGGAAGTAGCGTGATAAAAATAGCCGAGCAAGTGGCTCGGCTAGATTTTTAACTCGTTTACATGAGTGCTTGTTTACTCATGAAGTTGAGCGTCAGCAGTCGTATTAGTCGCGCTTCCACAGCATGTGACAGAACTTATGCTCTGGGTCACGGCTGATTAGCATGCGAGCAAATACGTCGTCTAGAACGTCATCAGCTTCATTCACAAGACCAATGCGCACTTCTGCGTAGATTTCTTTGTCGACTTCAAAGCCAACATGTTCAACCCAATCATCACCTGTTTCAACAAGCTCTGCAGCGCCACGGTCTTCAAACTGAGCCGTGAATAGAATCACATCTGCAGGTTCAAGGTTATCGGGTGCCATCTCTAGGAAGATGTCGTATGCAGTATCAATTGCGTCGTCATAAGACATTAGGTCGTTAGCTTCGGTCATAATAAGTATCTTAGCTTGCGCGGTTCATGTATTTACGTTCAGCAGTGTTTACTACTACTTTGTCGCCAGTCGCGATGTACTCAGGTACTTGGATAGTAAGACCTGTAGAAAGACGAGCAGGCTTAGTACGAGCAGACGCTGATGCACCTTTGATTGAAGGGTCAGTCTCTTCGATAACTAGCTCAACAGACGTTGGTAGCTCAAGTGTTGCTGCGTTGCCGTCGATAAGGATAGCGTACATGCCTTGAGTGTCTTCGTTGATGAACAGTAGCTCGTCTTCGATAGTTTCACCGTTGAAGATGAATTGTGTGTAATCTTCGTTGTCCATGAAGATGTACTCGTTGCCATCAACGTAAGAGAACATTACTGCACGCTTAGTTACATCGATCGTTTCAACGATTTCGTCAGCCTTGTGGCGAACTTCAGTTTTAACGCCAGTTGCTACGTCGTTACCACGGAAACGGTAAATCTTTTGACCGCCACGGCCACCTGGTGTTGTTACTTCGATATCTTTAACAATGACTGTTTTGCTTTCTACTGTGATAGCAAAACCTTTTTTAATTTCACTTGCTCTAGGCATTTTGTGTTTGTCCTTAGTGGGTCTATCCGCTGATTATATCTCGGAGATGCTATAAATAGGAATAGCTTGAATCATAAAGTCACCTAAGCGATCATAGAGTCACAGTTAAATCATGATTTTATTTGCCGAAACGACCTATGCAGTTACCTGTTATTGACCCTACACAGCCTTTTCAACCCGAATTTCAACCAGTGGTTAACGATCTGATTACCTTCTTAAAAGGTGGGCTGGGTTCTAATCTTCACAGTGTCTATATTTATGGCAGTGTTGCTCGCAAGCAAGCTGTAGCCGGTCGCTCAAATCTTGACGTGGTTGTGGTGACACACCGTCCGTTTCCTGAGCAGCGAACAACGCTGTTAAACACCATTAAATGGCGCTTCCAAAAGAGCTTTCCTCAAGTCACTCAAGTGGCAATAAAAACCACATTGGTGAGTGAAGTGGTCGACTTCGACAATATCTTCACGTGGGGGTTTATGCTCAAGCACCTGTCGGTGTGTGTATACGGTGAAGACTTATCAGATTGTTATGGTGATTTCGAAACCAGTTGGGAAATAGCCAAGCATTGGAATATGGACGTTGAAAACTGGTTAGCGGTATATCGAAACAAAATTGCGCGAGCAACAACGCCTGAACAGCAAGTCGCAGCGCAAGTGATCATCGCCAAGAAGCTGCTACGAGCGAGCTACTCTTTGGTGATGTACCGTGATAAGTATTGGTTTGATAACCCGGTTGCTTGTGGTCAGCAGTTCTTGAAGTATCACCCAGACAGAGAGGTCGAAATCCAACGACTGGGTATATTGCTTTCAGGCCGACCGATTCCGAAACGTTCAGTGATCGGCATTCTGGATGGGTTTGGGGAATGGCTGGTTAAGCAATATCAGAAAACAGAGTTTCGAATCGGATAGAACTTCGTAACCTACAGATATAAAAAGCAGAGCGAATTGAACATTCCTCTGCTTTTTTGTTTTGATTGAACCTCGATACGAATCTTAGAATAAGCCTAATTGCTGCCCACTGACTCTCTCAAAATCTAAACCAATGAAAGGTAAGATTGCTTCTGCCACCGGTTTAATCTGCTTATCGATGTAGTGCTGATAATCGATACCACTCTTCAAATACTCTTTGGGCTCTGGGCCATTTAAGGTAATTAAGTATTCAATACGCCCTTTGTTTTGGTACTGAAGTGGGCGCCCTAGTTTTGCATTGACCTCATCAGCCATTCTGGCAGCCCGAACTTGTGGCGGAATGTTCTTTTGGTACTCATGTAACTTGCGACGCAGGCGCTTTTGGTAAACCAGCAAGTCGTCATGCTTACCTGCTGAAGTCTCATCAACAAACTGTCTGACGTAGTCGGTTGGGTCTTGGTCGTGGAAGACCATTTCATATAAGGTTTGTTGGAACTGTTGCGCGAGTGGTGTCCAGTCTGTTCGCGCGCTCTCAAGCCCTTTGAAAATGATCTTCTCTTGGTCGCCTTGGTTGATTAAACCGGCATAGCGCTTCTTCGAGCCTGTTTCCGAACCACGAATGGTTGGCATCAGGAATTTTCGATAGTGAGTCTCGTATTCTAATTCAAGAATTGAGGTCAGGTTATAGGTCTCTTTTAGGTGCTCGGTCCACCAGTTGTTAATATAAGCGACCAGTTGATGGCCAATCTCGTCGGCTTGCTCTTGGTCATAACTGCCGTTGAGGGAGACGAAGGTCGAGTCGGTATCCCCATAAATTACTTGGTAGCCCTTGTCTTCGATCAGAACCTTGGTTTGTTTCATGATTTCATGACCACGCATGGTGATTGATGACGCCAAGCGAGTATCAAAGAAGCGGCAGCCAGAGGAACCTAACACGCCATAGAAAGAGTTCATGATGATCTTAATGGCTTGAGAGAAAGCTTTTTCGTTGTTCTTCTTTGCGACGTCACGAGCAGCCCAAAGGTTTTCGATCATCTCTGGTAAGAAGTGTTTGGTGCGGTGAAATTGCCCACCGCGAAAGCCATCAACGGCTTGGTTTTCAGCTGGGCCGATTTCCAATTTCAACCCTTCGATTAACCCCATAGGGTCAATCAAAAATGAACGAATGATGGACGGGTATAGGCTTTTGAAGTCGAGCACCAGAACGGAGTCATACAGGTTAGGGATGGAGTCCATCACATAGCCACCAGGGCTAGCGATCCAGTTCTCTGGCTCTAGATTCGGGGCAACATAACCTGCTCTGTGTATCTGAGGTAAATATAAATTGGTAAAGGCTGCAACAGATCCGCCAACACGGTCTAGCTCAACTCCGGTCAAGCGAGAGCGCTCTATAACGAAATCGAGTAGGTGGGTGTGTTCGAAGATTCGATTTACCAACACACAGTCTTGCAGGTTGTATTTAGCCAGTGAGGGCTTATCGAATTTGAACATTCGATTAATCTCATCCATACGGTCATGAACGTTATGAATATCCTTACCTTCACCGAGTAGTTCGCGTGAGACTGATTCAAGCGACCAAGATCTGAAGTGGTAGGTTGCTGTTTTCAGCATATCGATACCATCTAAGACAACACGCCCTGGAATAGTGATGAAGCCTTGTTGGCTTTGTGCTGAGCTACGGAAGAAGCTAGGTTGATTATCTCGACCAATATTGAGCTTTACCTCATTCCATTCCGCCCGCTTGTGTAAGAGCCTGAAATCGAAGTCAATGACATTCCAACCAATGATGATGTCCGGGTCAAATTCAGAGAACCATGCGATCATCGCTTCAAGCAGTGCTTTCTCATTAGCTACCCACTGGATCTTGGTTTCGGCTTGTTGTGGCTCGCCAATCATGATCACTCGGCTGTCCATCGGGCTGTCTAAACCAATAGAGTAGAGCACGCCTTTTTCTGAACATTCGATATCCAGAGAAACCATCGAAAGCGTGGGTAAGTAGTTACCCGCTCTGCACTTAGCATTGGAGACTCGACGATGTTGATTTTTTTGTACCGCTGTTCCAGTAAACTCAATACTTCCTTTGATAAAACGTTCCATTAGGAAGCGATCCGCAAGGCGAATGTCGCTCTCAAAAGTCTGGATTTCTTCGTTGTTAAAGGCTTGTGCCAAACCAAAACTGCTTCTTGATAGTGAGGTATAACAAGCCGCGAGAGGGGTTTGTTCGAAGGTCGCGATCTCAAGCGGTTTAAATTGGCAGTCTATCGACTCTTTAGTCGCAATAACCTCACAAGCGGCCACATCAGATTGAGCAACAAAAAATACCGGCTTTTCGTTTTGAATAGTCAGAAGAGTAGGGCCTTGAGGCGTGCTTAACCACAAGTCGATTTGTGTACGCCCAGAAAAATCTCTCGCCTGTCTTGTAAGTACAAAGCCTTGCTGAATATCCAATATAATAACCTATTGATATGGGGGAGTGAATACTACCATCTAGCGCCAGATTACGCACAATAGGTTGCGAAGATAGTCATTAAATACTTGTTAACAGCAGTAGATAACGGGACTCTGTAAGCAAAAAAGTGAAATAGTCGAGAATGGCTATTTAATGGTATTGAAAATATCTTTATCTTATGTAATTTTATTGGGTGTTGTTTTAACTAGTTGATTTTTAGTGAAAGCTTATGATTTTAGTTTACTTGTTTATAAATAAGTACTTGCTAAAGTTAGTGTTTCAGCACATATTCAACAGAGCTTTTTTTTAGTAATTAAGTTAAGATGTACTCAATGCTGCGATCCACTGTTCCTTTGTCCGATTGTTTCAAACAGATGAAACGACACAGTGGTTGCAGAGCCAATTAATAGTGTGGAGATACAAGTTTGATAAATGTTTTCCTTGTAGATGATCACGAGCTGGTTCGCACAGGGATACGACGTATTATTGAAGACGTCCGTGGAATGAACGTAGCAGGGGAAGCTGAAAGCGGTGAAGATGCTGCAAAATGGTGTCGTACTAACAATACTGACGTTATTTTGATGGATATGAATATGCCTGGTATTGGTGGCTTAGAAGCAACCAAGAAGATCTTGCGTTTCAACCCTGATGTTAAAATCATCGTTTTAACTGTTCATACGGAAAATCCGTTTCCAACTAAAGTGATGCAAGCTGGAGCTGCTGGTTACCTTACTAAAGGGGCAGGTCCGGATGAAATGGTCAATGCAATTCGAGTGGTCAACAGTGGCCAACGATACATTTCACCAGAAATTGCGCAGCAGATGGCTTTGAGCCAGTTCTCGCCTGCGTCTGAAAATCCATTCGCAGACTTATCTGAACGTGAACTTCAAATCATGATGATGATTACCAAAGGTCAGAAAGTGACGGATATTTCAGAACAACTCAATCTAAGTCCTAAGACAGTCAATAGTTACCGCTACCGTTTGTTCAGCAAGCTGGATATCAGTGGTGATGTAGAGCTGACACACTTAGCGATTAGACATGGAATGTTAGACACTGAGACCCTTTAACACTGAGATCGTATAGTGACCAACTTGTTTGACTCAGTCTCATTCCTCAAGACAGTAACCGAGCAGCCCGGCGTTTATCGAATGTATAACGCTGAGGCTGTCGTTATTTACGTCGGTAAAGCTAAGAACCTCAAAAAACGCCTTTCTAGTTATTTCCGTAAAAAAGTCGACAGTGAAAAAACACGCGCTCTAGTCAGCAACATCGACAAGATTGATGTCACTGTAACGCACACGGAAACCGAAGCTCTTATTCTTGAGCACAACTACATCAAGCAGTACCTGCCAAAATATAACGTGCTCCTGCGTGATGATAAGTCGTACCCTTATATCTTCATTAGCGGTCACAAGCATCCTCGTTTGTCGATGCACCGTGGTGCTAAAAAGAAAAAGGGAGAATACTTTGGTCCTTACCCTGACTCCGGCGCTGTGCGTGAGACGCTACACCTAATCCAAAAAATCTTCCCTGCTCGCCAATGTGAAGATACGGTTTACGCCAACAGAACACGTCCTTGCTTGATGTATCAGATTGGTCGTTGTGCTGCGCCATGTGTTAGCTCAATCATTTCTGACGAAGAGTACAGCGAACTGGTCGACTATGTTCGTTTATTCCTGCAAGGAAAAGATAAGTTAGTACTTGAAACGCTCATCGAGAAGATGGATACAGCAAGCCGTGAGCTTCGTTTTGAGCAAGCTGCGACTTTCCGTGACCAGATCCAAGCGATTCGACGCGTGCAAGAACAGCAATACGTCTCTGACGACTCCATGGAAGATATGGATGTGTTGGGCTTTGCTCAAGAGAATGGCGTGGCGTGTATTCACATCTTGATGATTCGCCAAGGTAAAGTCTTGGGCAGTAGAAGCCATTTCCCTAAAATTCCGAACAATACGGTACGTGAAGAGGTTTTCTCTAGCTTCTTAAGCCAGTATTACCTAGCACATAATGAAGCGAGAACCATTCCAACTCGTTTGATTCTGAATGCTGATTTGATGGAAGACGTCACTCCTATTCAGGAAGCCTTGTGTGAAGTAGCGGGTCGCAAGATCCACTTCAACACAAACCCTTCCGGTACTCGTGGTCGTTATCTTAAATTGTCGAACACTAATGCGTTAACGGCGATTACCACTAAGATTAATCACAAAATGACGATTAATCAGCGTTTCACAGAGCTTCAAGAAGTGCTGTCGATGGATGCGATTAAGCGCATGGAATGTTTCGATATCAGTCATACCATGGGTGAAAGTACCATCGCGTCTTGTGTGGTGTTCAATCAAGAAGGCCCTGTTAAGCCCGAGTATCGTCGTTACAACATCACAGGCATAACCGGCGGTGATGATTACGCAGCAATGGCTCAGGCGCTTGAGAGACGTTATTCGAAGCAACTTGATGTTGATAAGATCCCAGACATTATCTTTATCGATGGGGGTAAAGGGCAACTTAACCGCGCTCATGAGATTATCTCTCAATATTGGGGAGATTGGCCTTTCAGACCGAGAATGATGGGTATTGCCAAAGGCGTGACGCGTAAACCTGGTTTAGAGACTCTCATTACCCTTGAAGGGGAAGAGTTTAATTTGCCAAGTGATGCTCCCGCTTTGCACCTTATTCAGCATATTCGTGACGAAAGCCATAATCATGCGATTGCAGGGCATAGAGCGAAGCGTGGTAAAACGCGCCGAACCAGTGCCTTGGAAGGAATTGAAGGGATAGGGCCAAAGCGTCGCCAAGCTTTGCTGAAATACATGGGGGGCTTACAAGAACTTAAGCGTGCAACTGTTGAAGAAATAGCCAAAGTGCCGGGCATTAGTCATTCTTTGGCAGAAAACATTTATCAAGCATTGAAACAATAGTAAAAATCCCGCACCATTAAAGCGCAATTAATAAGAGCCCAATAATATGCGTTTGAATATACCTAACATTTTGTCCTTACTGAGACTATTTTTGATCCCAGTATTCGTTGTTGTTTTTTACCTACCTTACCAATGGGCTCCTTTTGCTGCTGCGATGGTTTTTTGGGTAGCGGGTTTTACTGACTGGTTAGATGGCATGCTTGCTCGTAAGTTAGGGCAAACGTCTCGTTTTGGTGCCTTTATTGACCCAGTCGCAGACAAAGTACTGGTTGCGACGGCTCTTATTTTGATTACTGAGCATTACCACTCAATTTGGGTCACTATCCCAGCTGTGACCATGATAGCTCGCGAGATCATCATCTCTGCGCTTCGCGAATGGATGGCTGAAATCGGTAAACGTGCAAGCGTTGCGGTTTCTTGGGTCGGTAAGGTTAAGACGGTTTCTCAGATGTTCGCGTTGTGGGTGCTTATCTGGCGCTATGACGATTGGATGATTTGGGTTGGCTATATCGCGCTCTACGTTGCAACGATTCTAACCTACTGGTCGATGGCACAATACTTAATGGCCGCCAAAGACGATTTGTTAGACGAAAAACACCATTGATGAAGAAGCGAGCTGAGGCTCGCTTTTTTGATCTTTAACCTAAGGTCAAATAATCAATACTGGATATCTAATGTGATATAGATCTCTTTTGAGTAGCCGATATACGGTGTGTTTTGCACATAAAGTCAGCTATTTAGCCTGTTTAGTATGAAATCTATTCAAACGAATTAAAAATACAAAAATATTATTGACTCATCCGCTCGAATCCGTAGAATGCATCCCGTACCCAAGAGGATGGCAATGAGCGATTCGATTGGAGTTACTAAGGCGCCTTGGCAGAGTGGCTATGCAGCGGATTGCAAATCCGTGGACCTCGGTTCGACTCCGGGAGGCGCCTCCATTATCTCTCTTGTTTAAGAGAAGAATAATGAAATGCGACACTAGCTCAGCTGGTAGAGCGCAACCTTGCCAAGGTTGAGGTCACGAGTTCGAACCTCGTGTGTCGCTCCAAATTTTGTATGTTGATTGGCATCAACATAAGATGGTGTTTTACTTTTCAGTAATCGGCATCGCAATAAAGAATTGCGTGCCCTGGTGGTGGAATTGGTAGACACAAGGGATTTAAAATCCCTCGACGTTCGCGTTGTGCCGGTTCAAGTCCGGCCCGGGGCACCATCTACAAGTCTTTATCTCGATAAAGCAAATGCGACACTAGCTCAGCTGGTAGAGCGCAACCTTGCCAAGGTTGAGGTCACGAGTTCGAACCTCGTGTGTCGCTCCAATTTGAAAAGGCTCATCAGAAATGATGAGCCTTTTTCGCATCTGAAACACACTAAAGCTATTTGAGATATCAGGTCACGAGTTGACCCCGTGTACCTAGCCGGCCGCGTCGCTCCAATTTGGAAAAGGCTCATCAGAAATGGTGAGCCTTTTTTGCTTTTGGAATATGCTAAAGCTATTTGAGACATCAGGTCACGAGTTGACCCCGTGTCCTAGCCGGCCGCGTCGTTCCAAATTGAAAGGCCCGAACAGAAATGTTCGGGCTTTTTCTATTTTTACGTTACGGTTTGTTCCAATCAGATACTAGGTCACGAGTTGACCCCGTGTACCTAGCCGGCCGCGTCGCTCCAATTTGAAAAAGGCTCATCAGAAATGGTGAGCCTTTTTTGCTTTTGGAATATGTTAAAGCTATTTGAGACGTCAGGTCACGAGTTGACCCCGTGTCCTAGCCGGCCGCGTCGTTCCAAATTGAAAGGCCCGAACAGAAATGTTCGGGCTTTTTCTATTTTTACGTCACGGTTTGTTCCAATCAGATACTAGGTCACGAGTTGACCCCGCAGCCAAGCTTCATCTCTATATCAAAACCTCCGTTATCAAATACGTATATATCACTCAGCTTTTAAAAGCGAGATTCCCTATGAACTCGTTCCTCGCTCTAGGGAATGACGGAAAGGTACAATGGCTCAAAGCTTCTCTAGCAACGTTTATTACCCCTCACCGTCACCCTCGGGAGCGAGGAACGAGCGAGCCGGGGATCTACTTACCTTCTGTTGATTAGTTTCAGCTTAGTCTATTGCATCAGATAGTTTCTTGAATAAAGCAATACAATGACATGTTGTAGGGGATTCCCTATGAGCTCGTCCCTCGCGCTAGGGAATGACGAAGGAGGTTGCGGCTTATAATCAAGTCGTTGCTTGAGTCTAACTATATAAAAACCGGCTCAAAGAGACTCCCTAAGAACTCGTTCCTCGTACTAGGGAATGACGTGATGCGGGCAGGTAATGCACTTTTCAGTCCCTTATCGTGTACGGAACTTTGCTAGTTGCAGTGTAAGGTTCGTTATGAGTTGCCCCGGTTCTAAGGAATGACACAAGCATTTAGCTTTAAACTCTCACTAGTAACATTTTTATACCCACACCGTCATCCTCGGGCGTGAGGGACGAACGAACCGGGGATCTCGCTTTTAAACTTGTATTGGCGATATTTAAAGCAATTTGTCACTCACTGCGCGTATTAATTAAGCGCTTATCAAAAACTATTGATCGTTCGTTTCAATTTATGTTACTTTCCCGCGCAATCTCGGAACGGCCGATGTTCAAAAAGAGCCGCGATTGCTTTCTGGGGGATACGCGTAATGACCATTCTTGCTGATTGGGACATTACGTAGGGTAGGTATCGGCTAGTCCTTTAGCTGATAGACGGGATACTTATGGCGCAGTTCGCCATGCTAATGGGAAACCCAACATTGAACATACTAACTACAACATTGCTAATCAGCTCTGCATTTCCAAAGGGACCAGCTCCTCATAGCTGCCCGATCCTGCAAAAATGTCCAATTCTTCAAAACAGTAGTATTACTGAACCTTGAGCTCACGCTAACAATTTCTCGCTGTCTTAAGATGGCCTAATTTCGTATTCGTCGTTTGACTTATGCGGGCGTACAGCTATATCTCATTTCTAGACAATATGCGTATTTTACTCTGAACTCTTGTTAATCAAGAGGGCTGGTGTGTATTTGCGTTTGCTGGAGGTGAGTATGAACATATTCAAGGGAATTTTTATGACTACCGCCTTTGAAGTCGATATCAACACTATCGCAAATTCATTTTCAACTATGGTTCCTATCGTAGAGGGAACTTATGACCTAACACCTGATGCTATTTTGCTTGAGCAAGAGCAGCATGAGTCGGATGTTCGCTCTTACCCAAGACGCCTACCGATTGCTATTAAACGAGCATGTGGCGCCTTAGTTGAAGATACACGTGGACAACTATTTTTAGATTGCTTAGCCGGCGCTGGCACACTCTCTTTGGGCTACAACCACCCTGAGATTAACCAAGCACTGAAAGACCAGCTCGATTCAGGTTTGCCGTACCAAACTCTTGATATCACGACTCAAGCAAAAGAGACGTTTATCAAGCGAGTTAAAGCTTTTCTTCCTCAAGACTTTTCAGATAACTCGGTTCTTCAATTCTGTGGCCCTTCAGGCGCGGATGCGGTGGAAGCGGCAATCAAACTAGCGAAGCAAACCACAGGTCGCAATACCATGTTTGCTTTCCGTGGTGCTTATCATGGTATGACTAATGGCACCATGGGCATGATGGGCAACTTAGGTACGAAAGAGCGTCGTAGCGGCTTGATGTCTGACGTGCACTTTATGCCTTTCCCATACAACCTTCGTTGCCCGTTTGGTATTGGTGGTGAAGCAGGTGCTAACGCAAGCATTCGTTACATCGAACGTATGTTGAACGATGACGAATCTGGCATCATGAAACCGGCTGCGATGATTGTTGAGCCTGTACAAGGTGAGGGCGGTGTGATTCCTGCTCCTGCGTCTTGGTTGCAAGGCTTACGTCGCATCTGTGATGAGCACGGTATCCTACTGATTTTTGATGAAATCCAGTGTGGTGTCGGTAAAACAGGTCATCGATTTGCGTTTGAAGAGTCGGGCGTTAATCCTGATATCTTGTGCCTATCTAAAGCGATTGGTGGTGGACTACCAATGTCGCTGCTTGTATTCGATAAGAGTATAGATACATGGAAAGCGGGCGAGCACACGGGTACTTTCCGTGGTAACCAACTGGCAATGGTGTCTGGCGCGAAAGCGTTAGAAATCATCGAGCGAGATGGCTTGGTTGAGCATGCGAACATTGCAGGCCAATACCTACGTCACGGATTAGAGAAGATTCAATCTCGCGTTAACTGTATTGCCGAAGTTCGTGGTAAAGGTTTAATGCTTGGCGCTGAGATCAAGCAACCAAACGGTGAACTCAATAAATTTGGTGAGCCGAAATCAGACGGTGAGCTCACCCTAGCGATTCAACGCGCGGCATTAGAACGTGGTTTGATGGTCGAGAAGGGCGGGCGCGATGGCTCAGTGGTTCGATTCTTGCCACCAATGATTATCTCCTTTGAACAGATTGATTTTGCACTGCGCGTGATGGAAGAAGCCATTATTGCTGCTGGCGGAGGTGTTCAAGAAGATCAAGCTTCAACTGAACAAGCAAGGCAAGAGTGGAACAAGCACTTCATTCACACAGGCCTAGGTGGTAGCGATGAATTCACTAACGTGATGAACCAAACCACTCAAGCGATGAAAGCGGTTTTTGAGCAGGTTGAAACGCCATACTCAGGTCTAGAACCTAAAGTACTGGAGGCTGCTATCAAGGCTGTCGATCTAGACAACAACCAACACGCTTTGGTTGACGTTGTAGATAGCACTGCAGACCTTGTCGCTGCAAACTCCATCTTCGTGCAACACCCCGACTGTATCGCACACCTTCATACGCCTCCTCTTATGGCATCAGTAGCAGCGGAATCAATCATCGCAGCTCTGAATCAATCAATGGACTCATGGGACCAAGCATCGGCTGCTACATATGTTGAGCAGCGCGTAGTTGATTGGATGTGTGACAAGTACCAACTTGGTGAACAAGCGGACGGTGTTTTCACCAGCGGCGGCACGCAAAGTAACCTAATGGGCTTATTGCTGGCGAGAGACTGGGTTGCGGATAAGCACAATGGTCACTCAATCCAAAAGTTAGGTTTACCAGATTACGCGAGCAAGCTTCGTATCTTGTGTTCAAACAAATCCCATTTCACGGTTCAAAAGTCCGCTTCATTGCTTGGTTTAGGCGAGAATGCGGTGTGCTGTGTTGAGACAAACGCAAACGGCACCATCAAACCTGATTTGTTGGATGCAGAAGTAAAAGCGCTTAAAGCTCAAGGGCTGATTCCTTTTGCTGTAGTTGGTACGGCGGGTACAACCGATCATGGAGCTATCGACGACCTTGATGCGATTGCAGACATCGCAAGTCAACAAGGCCTTTGGTTCCATGTCGACAGTGCTTACGGCGGTGCGCTTATCTTGAGTAGCCACAAAGCTCGCTTACAAGGTATCGAAAAAGCAGACTCTGTGAGTGTCGATTTCCACAAGCTTTTCTACCAAACAATCAGCTGCGGCGCGGTGTTGTTGAAAGACAAAACGAACTTTAAGTACCTTCTGCATCATGCAGATTACCTAAACCGTGAACACGATGAGTTGCCGAACTTAGTCGACAAGTCTATCGCGACCACCAAGCGTTTTGATGCATTGAAAGTATTCATGACCATGCAGAGCGTAGGGCCAAAGCAATTAGGCGATATGTACGACCATCTTCTTGAGCAAACGCTAGAAGTGGCAGACCTGATTCAAAACCAAGCTGACTTGGAGCTACTGGCGGAGCCGTCACTATCAACAGTGCTGTTCCGATCTAAGCCGTCAGCAAACGGCGAGCTAGATTTAGACAAATTGAATCAAACGCTAAGACTGGAAGCGCTGACTCGTGGTGTTGCAGTACTCGGTGAAACGGTAGTGGATGGTAAGAGTGCGCTTAAATTCACTATCTTGAATCCGTGCCTAAAGACATCAGATTTCAAATCTCTAATTAACAAAATTCAAACTCTAGCCACTGAGCTAGCAGAACAACAAGGGTAATTAATACTATGGCTATTCTACAAATTGGTGCAGGCGGCGTTGGTTGGGTTGTTGCACACAAAGCAGCACAAAATAACGAAGTACTGGGTGATATCACAATCGCTTCTCGCACAATCGCGAAGTGTGAAAAAATCATCGAATCGATTAAAGGTAAAAACAACCTTAAAGATTCAACTAAGAAACTAGAAGCACGTTCAGTAGACGCTGATGATGTTGATGCGCTTGTTGCTTTGATTAAAGAAGTTCAGCCGGATCTAGTGATCAACGCTGGTCCTCCTTGGGTAAATATGGCAATCATGGAAGCATGTTACCAATCTAAAGTTTCTTACTTAGATACATCGGTAGCGGTTGACCTATGTTCTGAAGGCCAACAAGTACCACAAGCTTACGATTGGCAGTGGGGCTACCGTGAGAAGTTCGCAGAAGCGGGCATCACAGGTATTCTTGGTGCGGGCTTCGATCCAGGTGTGGTTTCAGTATTTGCTGCGCACGCGGTTAAGCACCTATTCGATGAGATCGACACGATCGACGTAATGGATGTAAACGCAGGTGATCACGGTAAGAAGTTTGCGACAAACTTTGATCCAGAAACCAACATGCTTGAGATCCAAGGCGATTCTTTCTACTGGGAAAATGAAGAGTGGAAACAAGTACCTTGTCACTCTCGTATGCTTGAGTTTGAATTCCCGAATTGTGGTTCTCACAAAGTTTACTCAATGGCGCACGATGAAGTTCGTTCAATGAAAGAGTTCATCCCAGCTAAGCGCATCGAATTTTGGATGGGCTTTGGTGATGCATACTTGAACTACTTCAACTGCATGCGTGATATCGGTCTTCTTAGCCCAGAACCGCTAACATTGCACGATGGTACTGTGGTTCAGCCTCTGCATGTTCTTAAAGCGCTACTACCAGATCCAACATCTCTAGCTCCGGGTTACACAGGTTTAACGTGTATCGGTACTTGGGTTCAAGGTAAGAAAGACGGTAAAGAGCGCAGCGTATTCATCTACAATAACGCAGACCACGAAGTGGCTTACGAAGACGTAGAGCACCAAGCGATCTCTTACACTACGGGTGTTCCAGCAATTACCGCTGCACTTCAGTTCTTCCGTGGCGAATGGGCTGATAAAGGTGTGTTCAACATGGAACAGCTAAACCCAGACCCGTTCCTAGCAACGATGCCGGAAATCGGTCTAGATTGGCACGTTCAAGAGCTAGAGCCTACAGCCGGTCTACCTCTAATCCATACTTTGAAGTAATTCTTGCTCTTTGCCCTTGTCGCGTTGTCCATCGTGCTCATTTACGTTCGTAAACTCCGCGCGTTGTCCTAGCGACAAGGTCAAAGCTCTGCGAATTCCATTCAAAGTCATATGATTGACGAGAACGTATAATTACAAGCCGATGCTGTTGCGTCGGCTTTGTTCGATTATCATGTGCCTTCGTGAACTCGAGGGCCGCAAGGTATTAACATGCAAAACAACGAACTAAAAACGCCTTACTTCATGATCAACGAAGACAAGTTGATCGCGAATCTAGAGAAAGCTAAGCAGCTGAAAGAGATTTCAGGTGTGAAGCTGGTATTGGCACTGAAGTGTTTCTCGACATGGGGTGTGTTTGACATCATCAAACCTTATCTCGATGGCACGACAAGCTCTGGTCCATACGAAGTGAAACTTGGCCACGAAACCTTTGGTGGTGAGACGCACGCTTACAGTGTCGGTTACAGCGAAGATGACGTGAGAGAAGTGGCTGACATCTGCGACAAGATGATATTCAACTCGCAAAGCCAATTCGAAGCGTACCGTCATATTGTTGAAGGAAAAGCGTCGCTGGGTTTACGTCTAAATCCGGGCGTAAGCTACGCAGGACAAGACTTAGCAAACCCTGCGCGTCAATTCTCTCGTTTAGGTGTTCAAGCTGACTACATCAAACCAGAAATCTTTGATGAGATTAATGGTGTGATGTTCCACATGAACTGTGAGAACAAAGATGTCGATGCCTTTATTGGCCTACTTGATTCAATCTCAGAACAGTTTGGTGAGCACTTAGATAAGTTGGACTGGGTGAGCATGGGCGGAGGTGTGTTCTTCACATGGCCTGGCTATGACATCGAAAAGCTCGGCCTTGCGCTGAAAGCCTTCTCTGAAAAGCACAGTGTGCAGATGTACCTTGAGCCGGGTGAAGCGATCATCACTAAAACAACCGACCTAGTTGTGACAGTGGTCGATATTGTTGAGAACGTAAAGAAAACGGCGATTGTGGATTCAGCAACTGAGGCGCACCGTCTTGATACGCTTATCTACAATGAACCAGCATCGGTATTAGAAGCCTCAGAAATAGGCAGTCACGACTATGTGATTGGTTCATGTTCATGTCTAGCGGGCGATCAGTTCTGTGAAGCGAGCTTTGATGAGCCACTTAAGATTGGTCAAAAGCTGCATCTGTTAGACAGCGCGGGTTACACCATGGTGAAACTGAACTGGTTCAATGGCCTTAAAATGCCATCAATCTACTGCGAGCGCAGCAATGGTGAAGTGCAAAAGCTAAATGAATTCGGCTATCAAGACTTTAAGCGTTCATTGTCTCAATGGTCAATTAAGTAACTGACTGACAAGTCGAGAGTAATAAAAAGAGCAGCTCACTAGCTGCTCTTTTTTGTTTGTAGATAAAGTTTTGTTTGTAGATAGGGCTTAGTTTGTATGGTTAAGCACTAACAACTAGTTCTCGATCATTACTCGAGTGTCTTCACTAAGAGTTTCTAGCTCATTGACCACGTCATCGATTTGCACTTCGATTGGTAACTTAACTGCGATTTTAGAAGTGAATAAGCTTGAACTGACACCGCCGCCACCTGCGATAAATACGCGTTGGCAATCCATATCGAGAATATTAATACCTTGTCTATCAAGGACATGAGTGACTTCATTAACGATACCGGCACGGTCATTAGAATCGAGTCTTAGGTGGTGTATTGTGTCTTGAACATTATGTGCATGGTCTGAATCAACGAACTGGACAATCAGGTCCGGGTTAGCGCTGAATGCCTCTTTAACAATCGATTCATTGATGGCTGGAAGTTGAACCTTAAGTACGCCTGCAACTTGGTCTTCAATAAAGTTCACTTTACTGATGAGCCATTTGCCGTCGTTCTCATGAGTCACCGCAGCGAGTTGTTTAATGGTCGCAGGCGACGCTTTTCCGATAAAGTTTACGATAAATGTACTGTTCATATCAGCCCCCAAAGTTTCAATTAATCATTGCTAATTAAATGTTTGATATTAAGCGATAAAGTTCGTTAATTTCAGTGTAGAAGTTTATATCGAACAATGTTTGACCTGTGTCAATTTTTGAAACTAAGCTGTGATGCAAAAAAAGAGAATGAAGAGTAGGGCACAAAAAAAGCGGCTTAAGAGCCGCTTTTTAGAAAAGTTTTGGTTATTACCGAAAGTAATCAGGTCGCTGTATTAGAAGGTTACTTTAAAGTTCATACCAACAAACTGAGAATCGTATGGCGCGCCAGCATCGTAAGCGAATCGAGCTGCGTCTTGATTATCCCACCAAGGGTTAGTATTCAGGTTAACTTCTGCGTCACCACCCCAAGCATCACTTACCCAATAGTGGATATGACCGACAGGGTTTAGGAAAAATAGAGACACGTCACCCATGGTTTGAGAACCCATCACTTCACCGCCTGAAGCAATGATGTCTTGCTCGGTTTCTAGCATTATTTCACCCACAACCGCACCGAAGAAAGGTGTGATGAAAAGGTCTTGCCATGAAGGTACTTCAGCAAATGCTTCTACGCCGTATTCCCAGAAGAAGGTGGACATCGTCCAAGAGTACATAAACGATTCAAACTCGTTGTAACCCGCGTGACGTGCAGCTGTGTAGTAAACACCACCAAAATACGGGTGCATCACATAGTTTAGGAAGTGTTCGTCACGGTCCCACACTGGGCCTTCAGAAACGTTATCTTTCCACTTTTGACCTAACTTACTTAAGTCGCGTTGGTCGTCGTCCCATTTAGTGATACTTTCTGGTAAGAAGGTCATTAAACCAACGGTTGCAACACTTAAGCCAAGAATCGTGTAAGTTTGACCCATTAGGTAATCCCAATCTTTCTCTTCGCTAACCAAAAGGTGCTTTGGTTGTTGGATTGAGAAATCGTACTCTTCGCTTGATTCGCTCAGTGCGTAATTGGTACTAGGCTTGTAGGTGTACAAGCTATCATTAACACAGTAATCTTGAGCACATTCATCCGAATAAGAAAGGTTGATTGGCTGGTCGAAGTCGTATTGGCTTGCAACCGAGTTAACTGACATTAGCATTGTAAATGCAGCAGTAACCTTTGCTAGTAACGGTGATTTGGCCACAAGGGTCTCCATGAGAAAGTTTAGAATTGATCAGGGTCACAATTATCCATTAAATGCCTGATTTAGGGAACTAATAATTTATCGCTTTTCCTAAGAAAACCTTAGATTTAACATTATTAATATTTGTTAAAAAGCCAAATAGCTCAAACTCAAACATAGACCAGTTTGTAGATAATGCAGCGTCTTTTTATGACTACAAGGGATAGAAACATGACGAAAATCGCAATGTTAAGTACAGGTGAAGAAGTTCTTCACGGAGACATTGTAGACACGAACGCGGCTTGGATGTCTGCTGAGTTTTACCAGCACGGTTTTGCTTTGGCTAAACGCTCCACAGTCGGTGACCAAATGAATGCCTTGGTTGAAGAGTTGCTGATGCTAAGCTTTAACTATGATGTGGTTATCGTTAATGGTGGCTTAGGCCCGACAACCGATGATATGAGTGCTGCGGCAGCTGCGACTGCGTCAGAACAGAAATTAGTCATGTTCCCTGAGTGGCTAGCGCGTATGGAAGAGATGTTTTCTGGACGCGGCATGCCGATGCCAGACAGCAACCTAAAACAAGCCTTATTGCCAGCAAGTTCAGAAATCGTCGATAACCCTGTCGGAACAGCATGTGGCTTCAAACTTAAGATTAACGATGCGACTTTCTATTTCACTCCGGGCGTACCGAGTGAGTTTAAGCGCATGGTGAGCTTTGAAATTATCCCTGATCTTGCTCGCACTTATCCTCAAGTAGTCGCTTCTGAATGCAGCAGGTTATTTACCTTTGGTTTGTCTGAATCCGGTATTTCTGATGTGTTAGACCAACTGAAACTACCGGAAGGTTATGAGCTGGGTTACCGCTCTTATCTGCCGTTCATTGAAGTGAAACTGTTTGGGCCTAAGTCGGATTTAGAAACTCGCGTTAAGCTACTGCAAATGGTGTACAAACTGCTAGAGAGCAATGTTGTCAGTGTTGATGAGCCGATGATCGACCATATCGGTCATATTATGGCGGAAAGAAAGAAGACCTTGTCGGTATCGGAAGTATCAACCAAAGGTGCGCTTTCGGCTTGGCTACAATCGAATGAACAAGTTGAAGATTGCTTCGGTCACTCTTGGGTGATGGCGGAGCCAAAAGAGAGTGAGCTTGAAAAGAACGACCCACTAGCAGCAACGTTTGCTCTGGCTGGCGCGACAAGAGAAAAGTGCGGCACCGAGTTAGCCCTAGTCACGGGCAAGTTAGAGGGCAATACCTTTAGTGTTGCTTTATCGAGCGAAGCGGGTGAGTGGGGGCAAGTGCTGGAGTTTTATCGTCAATACAAGCGCGAAGATGCACGTACTATCATCAAAACGGTCGCTGCAGACATGCTAAGAAGGCATCTAGACAATAAACCTATGTTTGGTGACTACTCTTCAGTAAAACGCGTGAAGGATATGTTTATCCCTTCAGCGATCATCAAATAAGACGCTCTTGTCGTAAACCAAGATCTCTTAAATCAAGATTAGACAGAACCAATAAAAAGGCCCAACATCTAAATAGGTGTTGGGCCTTGAGTTTATCTAGCCTTCTAGATAACCAAATAAGGAGCCTGTGATTACAAACCGCTTGTCATATGTAGGCTGTAGAACAAGCCACGGCCGATTAGTTCTGACGCTAGGAATAGTACTAATGCTAGGCCTAGATTGACTGGGTTCACTTTTGCTTTATTAAGCATAGGTAGAATCCAAATCAGTAAGCTTGCCATTAGCAATGCAACTTGAAGGATCACATAGCTGCCTAAACCATCAACCAACTCTGAAGCTTTTGCTACTGAAGTTTGGATGTCACCGATTAGATTCAGTTTACCGACTGTCACAAGCAAACTGATCGCAACGGCAATCACAGCCAGCATGGTGATGTTACGGTCAACCGTAAAGCGACTGTCGTTAACAAATACAATCACGAACTGAGACAGCAGCAAGCCACCTACAACCATAGTCATGACGAAGCTCAGTGGTGTGTAGATGTTGTCCCATGTTGGTACTGTGTTGATCATGTATACGTTGATCATCGCGTACATGAAGATGACACCCAGCACCATAGCGCCAACCATCAGTGCTTTCTGGATAGCCATGCCACCTTTCTTAACCACAGACAGTAGCCACTGTAGACCGCCAACTGCGAAGAATGCCGCACCGAAGAACACTTCGTTAGACAGCCAAGCCGAGCCTAGTTGGTTAAAAGCGTTAAACGCGCGCAGTGGAGAGCCGAGGTGCGTTGTCGAGAACATAAAACCAAGCCCCATTAATGCCCACAGAATGAACATTGGAACTTTGTAGCTGTTTAGTTTCTCTTCGTCGTGACCAAGTACCAGTGCACGCGCACCGACAAGTAGGTAACCACCGACAGCGGTTTGAGCCAGTACCGTAAAGAAGATCAAAGACCACTCATGAAAAATCATCTTACACCTCCTTCGGGTTTGCTAGGTGACCACTGGTATCGCCAGTTGGCTTCGCGTTTTTGTTCAGCTTGATCACGATGTTTGGCAGTGTTTCGGTTGAAGATGGCAGTGGCGCCACATCTGCACCAGAGCCGTACTTCTCACGAAGCGTATTGATTTCGCCAAACTCCAATGCACGAAGTGGACAAGACTCAACACAGATTGGCTGTTTGCCTTCAGAAACACGTTGGTAACAACCATCGCATTTGGTCATGTGACCTTTCTTCGCATTGTATTGTGGTGCGCCGTAAGGGCACGCATTGCTACAGTGCTGACAACCGATACACACACTTTCATCAACCACAACCAAGCCGTCTTCATCACGTTTGTGCATTGCGCCCGAAGGACACACTTTCACACACGCAGGGTTAGTACAGTGGTTACAAGCGATAGAGAGGTAGTAAGAAAAAACATCTTTCTGAACCCAGGTATCGCCATCTTGAGTGAAGCCACCCCCCGCGTATTCGTACACGCGACGGTAGTTCGTTTTGATGTCTAGATCGTTATAATCTTTACAAGCAAGCTGACAGGTTTTACAACCCGTGCATTTACTTGAATCAATGTAAAAGCCGTATTGTTTCATTCCAACCTACCTTATGCTTTTTTTAGCGCTTTGATTTGAACTAGGTTTGTGTGCTGAGGGTTACCCTTAGCAAGTGGGCTCGGGCGCTGAGTGGTCAGCACGTTGATAGAGCCTGCATGGTCGATCTTCTGACCATCGGGTGCGTACCATGCACCTTCGCCTAGTGCGACAACTCGAGGAAGAATCCTTGGTGTCACTTTCGCTGGAATATGAACTTCGCCACGGTCGTTGAAAATGCTAACCATATCGCCGTTCTCAATACCGCGCTCTTTTGCATCGATTGGGTTGATCCACAACTCTTGCGGTGCTGCAGCTTTGATTTCTGCAACGTTGCCGTAAGTTGAGTGAGTACGAGCCTTGTAGTGGAAACCGGTTAGCTGAAGTGGGTACTTCTCTGCTAGTGGATCGTTATGACCTTCAAAAGAGTCCGCGTAAACCGGAAGTGGGTGAATCACTTCGTCTTCTTTCAGCTTCCAAGTCTTCGCGATATCAGCCAGTTGCTCTGAGTAGATCTCAATCTTGCCACTTGGTGTAGTTAGTGGGTTCGCTTCAGGATCTTTGCGGAAGTCTTCGTAAGCGATGTAGTGGTGGTCGTAGCTACGTTTGTAGATACCCAGCTCTTTCATCTCTTCGAAGGTTGGCAGTGTTGGATCGTTCTTACGAGTTTCTGCGTAAAGGTGCTCAATCCATTGCTCTTGAGTACGGCCTTCGGTGAACTCTTTTTCTACGCCCATGCGTTTAGCAAGCTGAGTACACATCTCGTAGATCGATTTCGCTTCGAACTGAGGTTCAATCGCTTTCTGTGCGTAGATGAAGTAAGGCATGTTCGATGCTTTACCATCCATACACCAGTCGTCTTGCTCTGATGTGGTTAAGTCAGGCAGGATGATGTCGGCGTATTTTGCTGAAGACGTCATGTGGTTATCAACCACAACAATCATTTCACAAGCACTTTCATCTTGAAGAATCGCGTGCGTCTTGTTGATGTCTGAGTGTTGGTTGATGATGCAGTTACCCGCATAGTTCCAGATCATCTTGATAGGGTTCTTAAGGCGCTCAGCACCACGAACACCATCAGTGATGTCGGTCATCTCGTGGTGACGGTGAATCGCGTCTGTCCACATGAACATTGAAATTGATGTTCCAACTGGGTTTGGCACCGTCGGGAAGCGAACAAACGGAATGTTGATGTCACTTTCACGTGCACCTGTTGAACCGCCAGACACACCGACAGAACCTGTGAGTAGCGACAGCATTGCGATTGCACGACAAGCTAGCTCACCGTTCGCAGTACGTTGTAGCCCCCAACCTTGGTGGATAGCACACGGTTTCGCTGTGCCCATTTCACGGCCAAGCTTAACGATTGTATCAATTGGAATGCCTGTGATCTTAGAAGCCCACTCTGGTGTCTTCTCTACGCCATCTTCGCCTAAACCTAGAATGTAAGATTTGTAGTCACTGTTTTTAGGCGCTGAGGCAGGAAGGGTCTTCTCATCGTAACCGACACAGTATTTGTCTAGGAACGGTTGGTCGACAAGGTCTTCAGTGATCATCACGTGCGCAAGACCCGCTACCAATGCAGCATCCGTAGACGGACGAATTGGGATCCACTGATCTTCACGGCCACCAGCAGTATCGGTGTAACGTGGATCGATGATGATCGTTCTTGCGTTCGATTTGTTTTTGCTTTCTACGTAGTGGTGGATCAGACCGCCGCCAGACATACGAGTCTCAGCAGGGTTGTTACCAAATTGGATGTTAAGCTTAGTGTTCTCTAAGTCAGAGAAAGAGTTGTTGTTTGCCCAACCACCGTAGGTGTAGCTCAAGCCTTTCGCGATTTGCGCGGTTGAGTAGTCACCGTAATGGTTGAGGTAACCACCACTTAGGTTCATTAGACGAGCAATCAGCGTTTGAGCTGGTGGCCAAGATTTAGTAACCGTACCGCCAAGCGTACCGGTACCGTAGTTTAGGTAGATAGTGTCGTTACCGTAGTCTTTGATAAGGCGTTGCATGGTGCCAGCGACTTCATCATAAGCCTCTTCCCAACTAATACGCTTAAACTTACCTTCACCACGTTTACCCACACGTTTCATTGGGTATTTCAGGCGATCTGGGTTGTAAACACGGCGGCGCATCGAGCGACCACGTAGACAAGCACGTACTTGGTGATGACCGTATTCGTCAGTACCTGTGTTGTCTGTTTCTACGTATTTGATTTCACCGTTTTGCACATGCATACGCAGTGGGCAACGAGAGCCACAGTTTACTGTACATGCACTCCATACGATTTTCTCATCCACATTCTCAGCAACGGCAGCCGCTACTGGTTTGGATTTAAAAGGTAAAGCGATACCGCCCGCAAGCGCGGCTGCACTACCTACCGCGGAAGAAGCTTTCATGAAGCCTCTTCGAGTAAGATTCATTACCCCAGATTCTTTCTTATTCGTCATTCTAAGATGCCTATTGTTATTGATGGGTAGCACTTTATAGGTAGTTTTGCTTCTATTGTTTTATTTCCAGTTGTTGATTGATTGGCATCAAATAAGTGCGAAATTTAAATGTTATGAATCGAATGTATAAAATAGATCAAAGAATGAAATGAGTTAATTAATATAATTATCTTTAAACCTATAACGGTATAAATAATAATGATTATCGATACGCATAAATTATTGGGTTCGCTATTTTATCAGGCGACAAGTAAAGAACAGTTAATCACCATTGTCGAAGCTTTGGTTGAGAGCGAAGTACTCTCTGAAGAATGCTTGCAGGCATTGAGATGTGAAGACGAAGATGCACTCTCAGCTGAGTTCAGCCGCCTGTTTGAAGGGGTTGGAGACATGCCAGCTCCGCCTTGGGGTTCTGTGTACCTAGATAAAGACCGCGTTGTGTTCGGCGCTTCTACTGTAGAGTATCGCCAGTTTTTAGAAATGAATCAGATTGAATTAGACACTGGGTTAAGAGAGCCGGAAGATCAATTTGGTTTAATGTTATTCGCTCATGCGTATTTGTTAGAAAATAATAATATAAATTCAGCTCGTGAATTATTAGAGTGCCATTTATTAACATGGTCTTCTTCTTATTTAGATATGCTAAATAAAAATTCAGAGTTATCCTTTTACAAAGAGCTATCAATCAATGTAATAGATTGGCTTAATTACCTAACATCTGAATATAAATTAAACATTGCGAATAAAAAGTTATATATTGATTAATGACTGAGCAAATAAATTCAAATAGACGTGGTTTCTTAACTCGACTCTCTAAGCCGGTTAAAGCTGCGGCAAGTTATGAAGAGAAATCACAGCGCTTGCACGCTAGGCCGCCACGAGCTGTCGATGAGATGCTGTTTGAGCGCCTCTGCGACGGTTGTGGCTTGTGTGAGCAAGCATGCCCAAATAGTGTCATTGAGATACAAGAGGGCAGTGCGCTGCTCAATTTGGATTACAACAGCTGCTCTATGTGCAACAAGTGCAGTGAAGTGTGTCCGACTGGTGCGCTTCACCCAACGGTCACGCCTTACATTGATTTAAAACCTAACTTTGCTGATAGCTGCAATAACTATATGCAAATGGATTGTCATGCCTGCCAATCTGCGTGTTCAGTTGGCGCAATACAGATTGAAGCCGGGGAGTTACCTACGGTTGCTCAAGATAAGTGCAATGGTTGTGGAGAGTGTCGAAGCGCTTGTTACATCGGTTCGGTGACATTGAACCTGACTCAACAGTAAACATCTGGGTTGGTGGTTGAGAACTAAAGACGCGAATAGAAAAGGGTCCGTATTCCAAGAGGAGGCGGACCCTTTTTAATACTTATCATCTCTGATGAAGCGTTTGAACTTACGTGATTCTATCTAAAGCGAAAGCAAGCGAACTTAAATCGAATAGATTAGGCGCGCTTCTGTTTGCTTCTGTGAATCACGTTACTCAGCGATAGATCGGTCTTTGCTTTGCAGATGCATGGCAAGATTTCATCGCCTTGTGTGTAAGCCATAGCAAAACCAACGTACTCAACCTCACCAGAATCCAACGTACAGCGGCATGCGCCACAGTGACCGTCTCGGCAGTTGTATTCTGGTTCTAACCCAGCTTGTTCCATTGTTTCCAATAGCGTATTAGAAGGGTTAGATTCAATTGAAGTTAGCTTGTTGATTTTGATTGTTGGCATTACAGCTCAAATCCTTCAAAGTCGTCAGCTTTTACTTCGTTGTCGATTTGGCCAACTAGGTAAGAACTGATTTCAGCTTCTTGTGGAGCAACTTGTACGTTATCAGAGGACAACCAAGCGTTGATCCATGGAATTGGGTTCGATGTTGCTTCTGGGTAAGCGGTACCTAGACCAACCGCTTGCATACGGATGTTGGTAATGTACTCAACGTATTGACAAAGAATGTCTTTGTTCAGACCAATCATAGAGCCGTCTTTGAATAGGTATTCTGCCCACTCTTTTTCTTGCTCTGCTGCTTCTTTAAATAGGTCGAAACACTCTTGCTTGCACTCTTCAGCGATTTGCATGAATGCGAAGTCGTCTTGACCGTTACGTAGCAAGTTGATCATGTGCTGAGTGCCAGTCAGGTGAAGCGCTTCATCACGAGCGATTAGCTTGATGATTTTAGCGTTACCTTCCATTAGCTCACGCTCAGCGAATGCAAATGAACATGCGAAACTCACGTAGAAACGGATTGCTTCTAGTGCGTTCACCGACATTAGACATAGGTAAAGTTTCTTCTTCAGGTCGTGAAGAGAAACCTTAACGTCTTCGCCGTTGATGTTGTGGTTGCCTTCGCCGTAACGATGGTAATCAGCGGTTAGCTTAATTAGGTCGTCGTAGTAGAACGCGATGTCTTTAGCACGCTTTAGGATCTCTTCGTTTTCAACGATGTCGTCAAATACTAGACCTGGATCGTTCACGATGTTACGAATGATGTGCGTGTAAGAACGAGAGTGAATCGTTTCAGAGAAAGACCAAGTCTCAATCCAAGTTTCAACTTCTGGTAGTGATACTAGCGGAAGTAGGGCAACGTTCGGGCTACGGCCTTGGATAGAATCCAGCAGGGTTTGGTACTTCAGGTTAGAGATGAAGATGTGCTTTTCATGCTCAGGAAGCTTGTTGTAGTCGATACGGTCGCTAGACACGTCTACTTCTTCTGGACGCCAGAAGAAAGAAAGTTGCTTCTCGATAAGCTTTTCGAAGATTTCGAATTTTTGTTGGTCGTAACGTGCAACGTTAACCGACTGACCTAGGAACATTGGTTCTTTTAGCTGGTCATTTTTTTTCTGAGAAAAAGTACTGTAAGCCATAAATGCCTCAAATCCTTTAAAGACTCGTTATAAAACGAACCCTGTTAATGCTTTAAACCCAGAGAAGATAACTTCTCTGGGGTCTTAATGTTTTACTGCGGTTTAGATCTTACAACCGCCGCCTTCACAATCTTCTTCCGGCACTGTTACTGCGTCGCCTTGGTCGTCTTTTGCACCATCACGAGTGTTATGGTAGTAAAGCGTCTTAACACCAAACTTGTATGCAGTTAGTAGGTCTTGAAGCAGCTTCTTCATTGGTACTTTACCGCTGTCGTAAACACTTGGATCATAGTTAGTGTTTGCAGAGATAGCTTGGTCAACGAATTTTTGCATGATACCCACTAGGTGTAGGTAACCGTCGTTAGAACCAATGTTCCAAAGTAGCTCGTAGTTTTCTTTAAGATTTAGGAAATCTGGAACCACTTGCTTCAGGATGCCGTCTTTCGATGCTTTCACTGATACGTAACCACGTGGTGGCTCGATACCGTTAGTCGCGTTCGAGATTTGAGACGAAGTCTCAGAAGGCATAAGCGCAGTTAGCGTAGAGTTACGCAGACCGTGCTCCATGATCTCTTCACGTAGCGCATCCCAATCGTAGTGCAGAGGCTCATCACATACTAAGTCGATATCTTTCTTGTAAGTATCGATTGGCAGTAGGCCTTTCGCGTAGTTAGTCTCGTGGAAAGATGGGCAACGACCTTGCTCTTTCGCTAGTTCAACAGACGCTTTTAGTAGGTGGTATTGAATCGCTTCAAAAGTACGGTGAGTCAGGCCATTTGCGCTGCCGTCAGAGTACTTCACACCATTCTTCGCTAGGTAGTATGCGTAGTTGATAACACCTACACCTAGAGTACGACGGTTCATTGTCGACTTGTATGCTGCTGGAAGCGGGTAGTCTTGGTAATCAAGAAGTGCGTCTAGAGCACGAACGACCAGTTCAGAAAGCTCTGCTAGGTCATCCAGTTCGTTGATTGCGCCAAGGTTAAATGCTGAAAGCGTACATAGTGCAATTTCGCCTTCGTCATCTTCTACGTTAGAAAGCGGCTTAGTTGGCAGCGCAATTTCTAGACACAGGTTCGATTGACGAACAGGAGCAACTTCAGAGTCGAACGGGCTGTGTGTATTACAGTGGTCAACGTTCTGAATGTAGATACGACCAGTAGAAGCACGCTCTTGCATTAGTAGAGAGAATAGCTCTACTGCTTTTACTGTTTCACGCTTAATTGACGGATCGTTTTCGTACTTAACGTACAGCTCTTCAAAGCGATCTTGATTTTCGAAGAACGCGTCGTATAGGCCTGGTACGTCAGAAGGTGAGAACAGGCTGATGTTGCCACCTTGAACTAGGCGAGAGTACATAAGCTTGTTCAGCTGTACGCCGTAATCCATGTGACGAACACGGTTCTCTTCAACACCACGGTTGTTCTTCAGTACTAGCAGAGACTGAACTTCACCGTGCCATAGTGGGTAGAATACCGTTGCCGCACCACCACGAACACCACCTTGAGAACAACATTTTACTGCTGTTTGGAAGTATTTGTAGAAAGGGATACAACCAGTGTGGAACGCTTCACCATTACGGATTTCAGAACCAAGCGCACGGATACGACCTGCGTTGATACCAATACCAGCACGTTGAGATACGTAACGAACAATTGAGCTTGCTGTTGCGTTGATAGAATCAAGGCTGTCACCACACTCGATCAGTACACAAGAACTGAATTGACGAGTAGGAGTACGTACACCAGACATGATCGGTGTAGGTAGAGAAATCTTAAACGTAGACGATGCGTCGTAGAAACGTTTGATGTAGTCAAGACGAGTCGATTTCGGGTATTTAGCGAATAGACATGCAGCAACTAGAATGTAAAGGAACTGAGCACTCTCGTAGATTTCTTTCGTTACACGGTTTTGTACGAAGTATTTACCTTCAAGCTGTTTAACCGCTGCGTAAGAAAAATCTAAGTCACGCTTATGGTCGATGTACGAGTCAAGTTCGTCGAACTCAGCCTTCGTGTAGTCTTCCATTAGGTGGCTATCGTACTTACCCATATCAACCAGTTTTGCAACGTGGTCGTAAAGTGCAGGTGGCTCGTATTCGCCGTACGCTTTCTTACGTAGGTGGAATACTGACAGACGTGCTGCAAGATATTGGTAATCTGGAGTCTCTTCAGAGATTAGATCCGCTGCTGACTTGATGATTGTCTCATGGATATCAGTAGTGGTAATGCCATCGTAAAACTGAATGTGAGCTTTCAATTCTACTTGTGATACTGAAACATTGTGCAAGCCTTCCGCTGCCCATGTAATCACGCGATGGATTTTTTCTAAATCGATCGTTTCTTTGCGCCCGTTACGCTTAGTAACAGTAAGTTGTTGGTTCATTCTGCTTAATTTCCCTAACAAAACTGAACAAGGCCGTGTTTTTGTCTATTTCTGTGTAATTTTTGTAAATTACGTTTCGGCTTTGTGATCTTGGTCTACCCATATATTGTAGTTCAAACACAACATATAGGGGTCATTTGTTTGTTGGGTTACAAGATAGTGCTACAACTGACATTTTTCAAGGTAAAGAAATGGGGTTGCTTGTGGATAAGTGGTGGATTGAAAAAAAACTGTAAGTGACCACTAACTGATGAGGTTAGATGTCACTTGATTGTATAAAACTCGCCTTTTAAGGATGCTTTATTTTTGCACGCTGATAAAAAAAAATACCTTGATCTTTGGGCAAAATGAGCGATGGATTTTCGGCGATTAAATTTAAATCGAGGTGGTTAAAATGGAAGCTGGCGCACGAAATTTAGACTGAAAAAAGTCGCAAACTTATGTTAATTGCAACTCTTTTCATTAGTCTTTTTTTATAAAAGATTTTACGGTTGGCTTTTTGATATTGGTTAGGCGAAATTTTGCGTATGAACTATGTAGTTAACATCTACATTTTGCCCTAAACGGTAACTGTCTGTTAACGGATTATAGTGCAGGCCCGTGATGCCTAATTCTTGAAGTGGGGTGTTATCGATCATCTTGATTAGCTCAGCTGGGCGAATGAACTTGTCATGCTCATGTGTGCCTTCAGGAACAATTCTAAGCAGTTTTTCTGCGCCAACAATAGCGAACAGGTAAGATTTGAAATTACGGTTCAACGTAGAGAAGAACACATGTCCGCCTGGTTTCACCAATTTTGAACACGCGGTAATCACGGATTGTGGGTCTGGTACATGCTCAAGCATTTCCATACAAGTCACCACATCGTAAGTTTGCGGGTTTTGCTCTGCATGATCTTCAATCGTGCTTTGGATGTAATCTAGCTTGGTGCCGGTTTCTAGTGCATGAAGACGTGCCACTTCGAGCGGCTCTTTGCCCATGTCTAAGCCAGTGACTACCGCACCTTCAACAGCCATGCTCTCCGCTAAAATACCGCCGCCGCAGCCAACGTCGAGTACTTTCTTACCAAACAAGCCTTCGGTTTTTTCTAGCACGTAATTTAGGCGAAGTGGGTTGATTTGGTGTAGCGGTTTAAACTCGCCTTCGAGATCCCACCAGCGTGACGCCATGTCTTCGAATTTTTTAATTTCTGCTGGGTCTACGTTTTGTGATTTAGTCATAATCGGCATTTCCAAGTTAAATAATGCATCCATGAAATTGCAGGCATTATAACTTGCCTTTTCGTGCTGACCAGAAGATCTACAATTTTGCGAATTTATTGGATGTAAAGTGACCATGTTTCAGCGAGATATGATGCTGAGGTGCAATTTCTCATCAATTGATTGGCTACAAGGGTCACAAGATGGTAAAAGGATAGGGAAAGTGATGCCTCCGTAGGTAAATTTGTGTTATATTTTTCGGTCTTATACGTATTCAAATATACGATCTGACTATAGAGGGAAAATGGCTCTATGAGCGATCTAGCGAAAGAGATCACGCCCGTAAATATTGAAGATGAGCTTAGAGGTTCATACCTAGACTATGCGATGTCCGTCATCGTTGGTCGTGCCCTTCCAGATGTGCGTGATGGCCTAAAACCAGTACACCGCCGCGTTTTGTTCGCGATGAATGTACTAGGTAATGATTGGAACAAACCATATAAAAAGTCTGCTCGTGTAGTAGGTGATGTAATCGGTAAATACCACCCGCATGGTGATAGTGCTGTATACGACACAATTGTTCGTATGGCTCAACCGTTCTCACTGCGTTACATGCTAGTTGATGGCCAAGGTAACTTTGGTTCTATCGATGGCGACTCCGCGGCTGCAATGCGTTATACCGAAGTTCGTATGGCGAAAATTGCTCACGAGCTTTTGGCTGACCTTGATAAGGAAACTGTGGATTACGTACCGAACTACGATGGTACTGAACAAATCCCAGCAGTTCTTCCGACAAAAATTCCTAACCTATTGGTGAACGGTGCTTCTGGTATCGCAGTAGGTATGGCTACCAACATCCCACCTCATAACCTAGGTGAAGTTGTTGATGGCTGTTTAGCACTTATCAATAATGAAGAGATCACTATTGATGAGCTAATGGACTACATTCCTGGTCCTGACTTCCCGACAGCAGCACTTATCAGTGGTCGTAAAGGCATCGTAGATGCATACAAGACTGGCCGCGGTAAGGTTTACATGCGTTCAAAAGCGGATATCGAAGCTGACAAAAATGGTAAAGAAACCATTATCGTTACTGAGATCCCTTATCAAGTAAACAAAGCTCGTTTGATCGAGAAAATTGCTGAACTGGTTAAAGATAAGAAAGTAGAAGGCATCAGTGCTCTACGTGACGAATCTGATAAAGATGGTATGCGTATTGTTATTGAATGTAAGCGTGACGCTGTGGGTGAAGTTGTTCTGAACAACCTATACGCACAAACTCAGCTTCAAACGACTTTCGGTATCAACATGGTTGCTCTAAACAATGGCCAACCACAGTTGTTTAACCTAAAAGACATGCTTAAGTGCTTCGTTGACCACCGTCGCGAAGTGGTGACACGTCGTACTATCTTCGAACTGAAGAAAGCGCGCGACCGTGCACACATTCTTGAAGCTCTGTCTCTAGCATTGGCTAACATTGACGAAATCATTGAACTTATCCGTAACGCTCCAACACCAGCTGACGCAAAAGCTGGCTTAGTTGCTCGCGGCTGGGACCTTGGTAACGTAGCTTCAATGCTTGAGCGTGCAGGTACTGACGCAGCTCGTCCTGATTGGTTGGAAGACCAATACGGCATCCGCGATGGTCAATACTTCCTAACGGAAACACAAGCACAAGCAATTCTAGAACTTCGTCTTCACCGCCTAACTGGCCTTGAGCACGAGAAGATTCTAGACGAGTACAAAGCACTTCTAGAAGAAATCGCTGAGCTAATGCACATTCTTGCAAGCACTGAGCGTTTGATGGAAGTTATCCGTGAAGAACTTGAAGCGGTACGTGAAATCTATGGCGACGAGCGTCGTACAGAAATCACAGCGGCAGTTCATGACATCGACATGGAAGAGCTGATTGCTCAAGAAGACGTTGTAGTAACGCTTTCTAACGCAGGTTACGTTAAGTACCAAATCCTAAGCGACTACGAAGCTCAGCGTCGTGGTGGTAAAGGTAAGAGTGCAACTAAGATGAAAGATGAGGATTACATTGAGCGTCTGCTTGTTGCTAATACTCACGATAACATCCTATGTTTCTCTACTCGTGGTAAGACATACCGTCTGAAAGTTTACCAACTGCCATTAGCAAGTCGTACTGCTCGTGGTAAGCCTATCGTTAACATTCTTCCTCTAGAAGAAGGTGAGCGTATCACGGCTATCCTGCCTGTTTCTGAGTTCTCTAATGAGAAATTCATCTTCATGGCAACGGGTGACGGTACTGTTAAGAAGACATCACTGGATCAGTTTGCAAACGTACGTGCTAACGGCCTAATTGCCGTTAACCTACGTGATGATGATTCACTGATTGGCGTTGACATCACTAACGGTGATAGCGACATCATGCTGTTCTCTAAATCGGGCAAAGTTGTTCGCTTTAACGAGGACAAAGTACGTGCAATGGGCCGTACTGCCTCTGGTGTTCGTGGTATGAAGCTTCCAGAAGACGATCAAGTAGTATCGTTGATTGTTCCTTCTAACGAAGGCGATATCCTAACTGTGACTCAAAATGGTTACGGTAAGCGTACTGAACTAGCTGAATACCCAACGAAAGGCCGTGCAACGCAAGGTGTGGTATCTATCAAAGTCTCTGAACGTAATGGCCCAGTTGTTGGCGCTGTTCAAGTTGAAGAAGGCGACGAAATGATGATGATCACCGACGCAGGTACGCTAGTACGTACTCGCGTTGCGGAAGTGAGCCAAGTTGGTCGTAACACTCAAGGTGTAACACTGATTCGTACTTCTGACGACGAGAACGTTGTAGGTCTACAGCGTATCGACGAAGTAGAAGAAGCTGAGGTTGTTGAAGGCGAAGCTGAAGTAGCAGTCGTTTCTGAATCAAGTGAAGAGCAAGCATCAGACGCTTCTGATAGCGAGCAAGACACTGAGTAATCTTTCACTTCTATAAATAGAAGTTGAGACAAAAAGCCGAGCCATTGTGCTCGGTTTTTTATTACCTAGAATTTGGCTGTGACTTGTTTAAAAGCCAATAGCTAAACCTCGATCAATATTGTTTTAGTGAGAAAAAGGTACAGTAAAGCGTCAATGAAAGGAGAGTGGAATGGATATCTGGTTACTGATTGCTTTGCTGCTAATGAGCCTATTTCTAGTGGCAATCGTGATCGCATCAAACAGAAAAACCAGTCATCTTAAAGGCAACCTCCTTATTTCATGTGTGGCGATATTAGCCAGCATTCTGGTTTGGTCTCAGATGAAACAAGAAGCCCCTCAACTTACTTCAAGTGACGACAGCAGCTATACAGCAACAGATTTCCAAAATGAACTTCAGCAGAGCCTGGAGCGAGACCCTAATCAATCAGACCTTTGGTTTAAGCTTGGTGGTGTTTATATGCAGAAAGGGGAGTTTGATGCTGCATTTACCTGTTACGACTATGCGATTCGTTTAGACCCACAGGCGCCTTCAGGGCTTTATGCAGCTAAAGCGAGCGCCTTGTATTACCTAAGCTCACAGGCGATGAGTGATGATGTGAAAGTGCTCTTAAATCAATCCATGGAGCTTGATCCCAACGATCGTACGGCATTGATGTTGATAGCGACCGATCACTTCATCAGTATGCGCTATCAACAAGCGATCGATGCTTGGACTCAAATTCTCGATTCTAACCAGAAAGGCATTGATCGTGTCTCTATCATCCATTCGATCAACCAAGCTAAGCAAATGATCCGTTAAACGGGCACTATCTTTAATTTCTAGATTATTTGCTTTCTTGCATCTCAATTAAACCGCCAGCGTTGTGGATCTGTGTAAACTCTTGAGCTTTCAAATACTGGTAAGCTTGTCCTGAGCGGTTACCACTGCGGCAATACAAAACGATAGGTTGAGTTTTGTCTATGCTGGCAAAGTGCGTAGCGACTTCAGAAAGAGGGTAGTTAATCGCATTGTCCAGATGATCTTGCTTGAACTCTCCTGGTGTCCTGACATCAACCACAAGCGCACCTTCCTCAATCATTTCCCACCCTGTTTCTGCTCGTTCAGAGGCGTGAAGTCCAGTGCTTAATAGTGCGATGCATAATGCCGAAAGCGAAAGTAAGTGCTTCATTCTTGGCTCCTTGAATTAGCTAAAGGGTAATGTGAAATTGGGACGGTTGAGTGCGCCCAAATCTAAAAAACCAGCCACACACTTTACAGTGTGACTGGTTTTCTCTTATTGGTCTATTTGAAGGAACTAGTATTCGTAGTTAGCTTCACGCTTTTCAGCTTGCTCTTCCCACTTAGGTACCACGGTGTCTAAGAAGTGTTGCTTTTCAGCATTCATCTTATCCATGTCCATTCCTAACGCTTTCTGAGCGGCTTCTTTGGTTGAGATATCTGGAATCTCGATTGGATCGGTAATGCCTTTCTTCGCAAGTAGACGAACAATCTTAGTTCGCGCGTCTGCTGCGCGGTCAACCGCCGTTCCAAGAACCTCTAGGGCTACTTCAGGTGCGTGCATGTGAACACCATGAGATGCGATAGCGTAGTCCCAGCGCCATTGAGCGTGACGGATATCTTGTAGGATGGGCTCCATCTCTTGTTCTGTTGCGCCTGCTTCCCATGCTGCGCCTGCTTCAAAGTGAGCGGCTACGATTTGTTTCTCAGCTGTCAGCTTCATGTTTAGTACTTGAGCTTTGCGGCTTGAAACGATGTTACGCATGGTCTCTTTAGATTGAGTATGGCAGTTAGCACAAGTGTCTTCGAAGCGGTCAAACGGGTTACCTACTTTATGGTCGGTGTAAACGGTACCGTCTTCTTTCGTCACTTTAGGCATGTGGCAGTCAACACAAGCAACGTTGTTCTTACCGTGAATACCTTCACGCCAAGTTTCGTAACCTGGGTGCTGAGCCTTTAACATAGGTGCTTTAGAGACTTTGTGAGTCCAATCTTTAAAGCCAATGTCATCGTAGTACTCTTCCATTTGCTCAACACGAGTGCCTTTATCCCAAGGGAACTTAACGCCTTTCGTTGGACCAGTGAAATAGTATTCCACGTGGCACTGTGCACAAACAGAGGCTTGTTGATCAAAGCGACCCTGTTCTTCGAAGTTCTTACCGATCGCATCGAATGCACGCTCAACGTAAGGACGAGTAACTTTTAGTGCTGGTTCGCCATTCTTAAAGCCTTCGCTCTGAGTATCATGACAGTCAGCACAACCAATAGGATTGACAATTTCACTGCCAAGACGAGCCCATTTACCTTCGAAGTAGCCGTCTTCACCACGCTCTTCAATTACACGAGCCACGTCTGGGCTTTTACAGCTCCAACACGCCATTGGCATTGGGCCAGAGTTTTCGTCGGTTGGTCCGCCAGTACGAAGGGTTTGTCTTACATCATCAACCGCATAAAAGTGGCCGCGGGCTTTGTTGTAGTCTTTCGCGAAACCGTAGCCCGCCCATAGAATAACCATGTTTGGATCTTCTTTTAGTGCGTCTTCAATGGCTTCGCTCTCTGACGTTTGTCTCCATGAATGGTATTGATCTGGGTGGTTTTGCTCGAACTGGTCGTTACGAGGATCACCAATTTCTTTTTGTTCAGACGCAGCAAAGCTGGTCGCGCTTACTAGTGATGCGCTAACCATTAATAATGCTGTGACGGAATTACGTATCCAATGCTTTTTCACAGTGATATCTCCAATATACTGATTTTTATACCAAGCGTTGTGAGTTTGCTATTCAAATTAAGAACTGGAGAATTGCTGTTTATATTAATTCATAAATAAACACATTTTGTTACGTGTCGGATGTTTGCTTGTTTTAGATCAATTAATGACAGTGACTTCAATCACGTTGAAGTTTATATAACCCTAAAGGGGTATGTGGACATCAAGTTAGACTGGCCTTATTGAGAATTATTATCATATATAACAAATAATTACCCGACATTCCCTCGCTATAAATAGGGTGATTGTGTTCACATATTACCCTTTGTATATTTCGCTTTACCTAATTAGGGGTATATTCTAAATATAGAAAGCGTTGTGGCTTATCCAAAATAAGAATTGATATCATTTAAGCGGTAATAATATCGTTTAAGGGTACTTTTGTTTAACCGGAATATTATTTAGTTGAGAGTTAAATAATGCCGGTATAAGGAAAGGATAAAATGGGCAATATTAAATTGGCCATAGTCATAATGCTTAAATCCCTTCTAGCATTCTGCCTCTATGGTTATTCCATTCATGCTGTTGCAGAGCCTGCTGTTACGCCAGTAGGAGAGTCAACAAGACATGAAGTCGAATTAATACGTGACAAAGATTACAAGTGTGTCCAATGCCATAAAGATTCTAAAGAAACGGTATTTGGTTCACATGGTGAGAGTGCGCACGCTTTGCTTGGCCGTGAAGTGAATTGCACAGATTGTCATAGTTCTATTGGCCCCGATCACCGTGATGGTGCACCTGAGGTGGTGAAGTATCGCGCGGCTCAATCACAACCCGGAACCGAAAAGGTTTTCCTCGATCCTAGCTTAATCCTAGACGCCAACAGCCAATGTATAGATTGTCATAAGCCTGATGATCTGCGCGAAGCGAGTTGGACTCATGACGTACACGCACAAAACTTAACGTGTTCAAACTGTCACGATGTGCATGCGAGTGAAGCGAAGGTGCTTGGCTTAGATAAAAAGCAAACCATCAAGCTGTGTGTGGATTGCCATTCAGACTTCAACCAGAAGAAAGAAGGGGAGTAATCTATGAGCTGCTCAAGAAGAAACTTTTTAGCTGGCGCGGGTGCCGTTATTTTCACAACTGGTGTTGCAGGTACTGCAGCGGTTACAAGCCGCAAAACGCTGGCTAACGTTCAGGAAGATGGCACCAAGCGTTACGGAATGGTTCATGACGAAACTGCTTGTATTGGCTGTACTGCTTGTACTGAGGCGTGTCGTGAAGTAAACAAAGTGCCTGAAGGCGTATCGCGCTTAGAAATCGTAAAGAGTGAACCTCAAGGTGAATATCCAAATGTTGATTACCGTTTCACTCGTAACTCTTGTCAACATTGTGATAATGCACCTTGTGTGATGGTTTGCCCAACAGGCGCCGCCTATAAAGATGAGAAGACAGGAATTGTCGATGTACATAAAGAGAAGTGTGTCGGCTGTGGTTATTGCCTGCTAGCTTGTCCATATCAAGTGCGCTTCTTCCATCCTGAGAATAAGTCGGCCGACAAATGTAACTTCTGCCGCGATACCAATCTTGCACAAGGTAAATTACCTGCTTGTGTTGAATCTTGCCCTACCAATGCGCTGATATTTGGCGACTTGAATGACCCTAAGAGCGAGATAAACCAGGTACTTGAATCTGAAGTGGTTTACAGAGATAAGGCTTATCTAGGTACTCAGCCAAAACTCTATAAAGTGCCACACCAAAAAGGGGAGATTTGATTATGAGTGCATGGGATACAGCGTTTCAATCAGGTACCGTGGTTTGGGACTGGATCATTGCTATCTATCTGTTTTTGGCGGGTATGTCAGCGGGTGCAGTGATGATCTCGATCTATCTCAAGAGAAAGGTTATTGATGGGGATCCAGCGAATAATGGTGTATTAAAGGCAACGGCTTTTCTAGCACCATTCGGGATCATCTCAGGTTTATTGATCTTGGTTTTCCACCTGACGAAACCACTATCATTTTGGAAGATCATGATCTTTTATAATCCGACGTCAGTGATGTCGATGGGTGTGATCTTATTCCAAGTGTATATGGTGATCCTATTTGTTTGGATCGGCATTATATTCCGAAATCAGATTGCCGTATTCTTGAGTGACCAAGCATGGTTAAAAGGGCGACTCGATTTTGTCAGTAACTGGATTGGCAAATTAGAATCTTTTGAGAATGTTTTTGAAATATTCTTGGCTGTGCTTGCGCTATTACTTGCGGCTTACACTGGCTTCTTACTCTCTGCGCTAAATACCTTCCCAATGCTGAATAACCCAGTGTTGCCGATTTTGTTCTTATTCTCGAGTTTATCCTCGGGAGCGGCAGCATGTATTTTATTTGGCGTGTTGGTCTTTAAGGAGTCTCCGCATAGTGCGAGTATTTCTTGGATCCACGGCTTCGAACGTCCTGTTGTTATGTTTGAACTGTTTGTCCTTGTTACTTTCTTCACTGGATTGATATTTGCTGGTGGTCAAAGTGAGCAGGCAGTATGGAACGCGATTGGCGGTGGTTTCTGGGCAAGTTGGTTCTGGTATGGCGTAATTGGTGTGGGTATGGTTTTACCCTTGTTGCTTAACGCCGTGACACCAGCATCGGTTCGCCATAGTACTGTGTATATTTTCTCTGTTACTTCATTGAGCCTGATGGGCGTATTAATGCTAAGAACGTTTGTCCTTTATGCAGGGCAATTAACGTTAGCTTAATTTCGCTCAAGATTATAAGTGAGTGGATGTTGGATACTAAACATCTGCTCACTAAATTTCTTTTCGCTGAGTAACAGTACCTAGTTGAGTAATAATAGCTAGTTGAGTTACATCAGCTAGTTGAGCAATCAATGCCAATAATGGTTTAACTTGGTTCTGCTTAGGTAGAGCCTGATTGAGGTGATATGGTCGGTTCTTTGGGGCTGTTTAGTTTAATTTTAGTCGCTGTTCTCAGCAGCATTATTGCTGTGCATTCGATGTATCAAATGCTAACTAAACAAGCACAAAATGTGGCTTTAATTCGCAGTTTCTCCCTCTCTAGCGCTTTGTTTTCCATTGGCGCTATCGTTTTACTTGGCTATGCCTTTGTCGGTGACGACTTTTCCATCCTCTATGTTGCAGAACACTCCAATACTCAATTACCCACCTTCTTCAAAATGGCCGCTGTGTGGGCTGGACATGAAGGCTCATTGCTATTTTGGGTGTTAACCATCAGCTGTTGGTCGGGTGTGATTGCCCTACAAAAGCAATATTCTTCTGAGTATCAGAGCCGCGTATTGTGGGTGATGAATGTGTTACTCGCGATATTCGCCTGGTTTACCTTGTTTGCTTCGAATCCGTTTGAATTGAACTCCACCTTGCCACTTGAAGGGCGTGACCTTAACCCAATGCTGCAAGACATTGGTTTGATATTCCATCCGCCTCTGTTGTATTTGGGTTATGTTGGTTTCTCTGTGGTCTTGGCATTTGCTGTGGCCGCTTTGCTGGTGGATCCGATTGAGTTCGATTGGGTCGCTCATTGTCGCAGTTGTTGTTTGGTCGCTTGGATCTTTTTAACCGCGGGGATCATTCTTGGTTCTTGGTGGGCATACTACGAGTTAGGGTGGGGTGGTTGGTGGTTCTGGGACCCGGTAGAAAATGCCAGCCTATTACCTTGGCTAACATCAACCGCTCTATTGCACAGTTTGGGTGTTGCTAAAGGCAAGCAACAGTTGCTGAAGTGGTCACTTAGCCTTGCTTTCATTACGTTTTGTTTAAGTATCCTCGGTACTTTTATTGTTCGATCTGGCGTCCTCACTTCCGTTCATGCTTTTGCTGTTGACCCAACCAAAGGTATCGCGCTGTTGCTGATACTGGTTTTGGTGTTAGTGAGTTCGTTTTCTCTTCTTATTGTTCGTGGTGAATCTTTCGAGTCGAACCCAATCACTAGCTTTGCGAGTAAAAGTTTTTTGAGTTTAGTGGCGGTACTTATATTTGTACTGGCTACGGCGGTGGTGGTGTTTGGTACCTTCTACCCAATGGTTTTTGAATTACTTGGCCTTGGAAATATCTCTGTGGGCGCACCTTACTTTAATCTTCTTATTGCGCCGTTGGCTCTGCTTGCGATGGGAGTGATAGGGTTAGCGCCATTGCTCAGTATCAAACCTCAAGCGTCGAAAGGTGTGGTTGTGTGTATTGCTTTGTTGTCCTCCGGTCTTGGCTTGCTGACTTACATTTTGCAAGTAAGCACGGTCCAAGTGATGGTGCTGCTGACATGGTCACTCGCCTTTTGGGTAGCCCTGACTCATGTTTACGGCTTAGCGGTAACGCGCAACTCTAAGTTTCAACGCAAAGTATGGGTGATGACGTTGGCGCATGTGGGTGTCGCAGTATTAGCGATAGGTGCCGCGATGAACAGTTACCATTCATTTGAGCGAAGTTACAAATTGAGTCCAGGTGAAGAGGTTGAGTTTATGGACTGGACGCTCTCTCATCGCGATACAGAGCTCTATGTCGCTTCGAATTTTACCGCAGAAAGAGCCTTGCTCAACCTCCATGCCGACGAACAAGCATTTTCTATCGCACCAGAGAGAAGACATTACCAAGTCAGAGTAATGAACATGAGTGAGCCAGCAATGAAGTGGTTCTGGCATGGTGATGTCTACATCACTATGGGAGAGAAAGTTGACTCGACAGCCTATGCATTTCGTGTTCAGTACAAAGCGTATGTGCGCTGGATTTGGTTCGGTGGTTTGATATCCATACTGGGGGCACTGCTTTCGTTAACTCATCGTAAAAAGAAAACCGTTAAGGCGTCACAGTATGCATACCAGCGTTCGTAACAAACTTATTACGCTTATTGTATTGGCACTGGTGTTGGTGTTGGTATTTTTGTTTGCTCTTGATAACAAACAGCAAACCACCACCGTATCGATACAACAAAGAGCGTTTCCTGAATTTACTTCTATGGCTTTAACGGATAGAGAAGGCATCAGCAGTAAACAAAAACTGACGTTAAAAGACATTACTGAGCACCCTTACCAGTTAGTGAATGTATGGGCTTCATGGTGTGGTATCTGCAAATCGGAACATACCTATTTGTTAGCACTTCGCGATAAAGGGATTCCTATTGTTGGGCTTAACTATAGAGATAACCCCGCGGCTGCAATGAATGTGTTATCAAGCGATGGCAACCCCTATACAAAAGTGATTAGCGATCCTCATGGTAAGTTGGCTTTAGAATTAGGTGTAATAGGGACCCCGGAGACATATTTGGTTGATGCCAAAGGAAATATTGTGAAGAAGTTAATGGGCGTTATTAATGAATCTGCATGGCAAGATGAGCTCGCCTTATATTTTGATGGTGTGGATGGATGATGAGATCTTTAGCCCAAATAATATTATTTGCCTCTATGATTATCGTGACGAGTTTGCCTGCGGTGGCGGAAGACTTGTTTACACCCAGCGATAAGAGCACCAGCATTCAAGTAGAACTTTTTGAATTTGAAAGTCCTGACCAACAACAGCGTGCCATTGCTTTAGCAAAGACACTGCGCTGCCCTCAATGTCAAAACCAAAACCTGATTGAATCAAACTCTCCAATTGCAAAGGACTTACGTCTAGTTGTATTTAATATGGTGAAAGCAGGGAAGAGTAATCATGAAATTACTCAATATATGACGGAGAGGTTTGGAGAATTTGTGCTTTATAAACCGTCATTGAGCACGGCAAACTTATTACTTTGGTTGATACCGAGCCTATTATTTCTGTTATTTATATATTTATCAGTAAAAAGTGTTAGAAAGCGCTCATAAAAATTGTGTATTACTGTTTACCAATTGACCTGTATTTTGTAACATTAACGGATTATAAAGGCTAAGCACTGTATATAAGGATGTGTCTGTGGATAACGTTATCTCAAATTTAAAAAAAGAGTTCCATACCCATGTTCGTTCCGACAAATGGGCAGAAAGATACAGTGCGAAGTCGAGCATCTCTACGCTGACGCAAGAAGAGCTAGCTGAATTGGAGAATGCTTGGGTACAACTTGTGATTTGGAAACAGACCCAAGTAAGTTGAGTGTTCGGTAAAAATAGCAGGTTCCGCTGCAACTGATTCATTTATAACCCCATGTTGGTCAAACCAATGTGGGGTTTTTTGTTACCTGAAGATTAATTGTTATATTATAACAATTTGTGCTCTATCGACCTTGAAAAAAATTGTTAAGAGCCTCATAGTGTCTATCATTAGATAGTTAGCTACAAAATATTGCCTAGACATATAATGTAGTGTTGTTAAATACATCGAATTTTCAAGTGAGTATAGCTATGGCGGAAGTGCGTGCCAGAATAGATTTCAAAGTAGGAGTAACAAGCAGTATTGATGCTGAATTGCTCTCTTTTCATGGATTGAAAACAGATAAAGAGCATGTCGCTGTGATATTCAAATCAGCAGATAAGACGCAAGACGTACCTCTTGTTCGTATGCACTCTGAGTGCCTTACTGGTGATGTTTTCCACTCTTCTCGTTGTGATTGCGGTGAGCAGCTAGATGAAACCATCAAAATTATGGGTGAAACTGGCGGCGTGATTCTTTATTTACGTCAAGAAGGTCGTGGTATTGGCTTATATAACAAGATCGATGCGTACCGCCTTCAAAGCGAAGGGATGAACACCTACGAAGCGAATAACCACCTAGGTTTTGGTGATGACTTGCGTGACTTCACTGAAGCCGCTGAGATGCTGCGTGCTTTGGGCATCCCTAAGATTCGCTTGGTAACAAACAACCCTAAGAAGATTAATGAGCTGAAGTCTTATGGTATCGAGATTGAAGAAGTGGTGAATACATCTGCTCATATCAAATCTGGTAATGAAAGCTACCTAAAAGCGAAAGTTTCACACGGCAAGCATAACTTGGATATCTAATCCGCAGCTTGTTGCGCTTAACACAAAAACGTTTAAAGACCTCACATATGTGAGGTTTTTTTGTATTTATCTTGCAATAAAATTGTAAGTTTGTATTATTCCAATCCGTAGTGTAAATGATAATAGTTTGCACTATTACTACGAATAATAATTTAAAGCTCAACAAGGATGCTTCATGACTATCAAATCTTTAGTGACAAAAGCCGTAACTTCGTCACTCATTTTTGCCTCTGCTTCTTCTTTCGCTGCAGTAACTCAAGATCAAGTAGTAGAACATTACGCAGATATTGCACACGCGGTATTTGCTGATTCAGTAATCACAGCAAAAGCGTTGAACTCTTCTATCGATACCTTCTTAGCTTCTCCTTCTGCTGGCAACTTCGAAAAAGTAAAACTAGCTTGGCTTGAATCTCGCGTACCATACCAGCAGTCTGAAGTATTCCGCTTCGGTAACGTGGTTGTTGATGATTGGGAAGGTCAACTAAACGCATGGCCACTAGATGAGGGTCTGATCGATTACGTTTCTTCTGATTACCAATACGAACTAGGTAATGAGGGCGCAAGCGCTAACATCGTTGCAAACAAGACGTTCCAAATCGGTCAAACGACAGTAGACGCGACGAACATTACGCCTGAACTGATTGCAGAGCTTAACGAGATCGGTGGTTCTGAAGCGAACGTTGCATCTGGTTACCACGCGATTGAATTCCTACTTTGGGGTCAAGACCTAAACGGCACAAACGCAGGTGCTGGTCAGCGTGCTTACACTGACTTCGTTGTTGGTGCTGAGTGTACAAACGGTAACTGTGACCGTCGTGGCGCATACCTAAAAGCATCTGCTGAGCTACTAGTTCAAGATCTAGAGTGGATGGAAAAGCAGTGGGCTAAAGGCGAGAAAGGCAACTACCGTCAAGAGCTTCTTTCTGAGTCAAGCGAAAATGGTCTACGTAAAATGCTATTCGGCATGGGTTCACTTTCTCTAGGTGAACTTGCTGGTGAGCGTATGAAGGTAGCTCTAGAAGCTAACTCTACTGAAGATGAGCACGATTGCTTCTCTGATAACACGCACAACTCTCACTACTACAACGAGCAAGGTATCTACAACGTTTACACGGGTCTATACAAGCGTGAAGACGGTACTCTACTTTCAGGTCCAAGCCTATTTGACCTAGTTGAGCAAAAAGATGAGCAAGCTGCGAAAGAGATTCAAAAGCAGTTTGACCTAGCACGTGCACAAGTAGGCCAACTGGTAACGTCTGCTGAGAAAAACAACCAGCACTTTGACCAGCTAATCGCTGCTGACAACGCTGCAGGTAATGCATTAGTAAACAAAACAATTGTTGCTCTAGTATCTCAAACAGCTGCAATTGAGCGTGCTGCTGGTGTGATTGGCATTGATAGCCTAAACCCAGACACGGCTGACCACGAGTTCTAAGAACCTGAGTCAAACACCAATGTAAGGGCTCTGATTGAGCCCTTAATTGTTTGCTAAGAAAAAAAGCCACTTCCTTATAAAAACTAAAATCAAAAATTCAGCAAGGCACTGTATGAAGTCGTATCTATCAGCCTCACTCTTAACTGCACTGTTTTTCTTATCTCCATTACACGCCCATGAAACCTACTCCGGTGGTAAAACGACCGTAAAGAAAGAGGGAGCGAATGCATTTTCCCTTCCTGCTGCTAATTTACCAATGAGCAAGCGCTTAGATTTCAGCGTTGGTAATAGCTTCTTTAGAAACCCATGGGTACCCGCGCCATCATCAACTGACGCTCGTGATGGTTTAGGTCCGTTGTTTAACACGAACGGTTGTCAAAACTGTCACATCAAAGATGGGCGAGGCCACGCGCCAGAAAAAGGCGATGAGAACGCAGTATCTATGCTAGTTCGCTTAAGCATTCCGGCCGAAACACCAGAGCAAAGACAAGCCTTTATCCGAGATGGCGGCATACCAGAGCCAACTTACGGTGGTCAGCTACAAGACTTTGCGCTTCAAGGGGTAAAACCAGAGGGTAAAGTAAACATTAGCTACACGGATGTACCTGTTACCTTCAAAGACGGCACGGTCGTTACTCTGCGTAAACCAATTTTAAAAATTACTGAGCTTGCGTTCGGTGAGATGAATCCTAAAACTGAATTCTCAGCTCGTGTTGCGCCACCAATGATCGGCCTAGGTTTGCTCGAGAGCATTCCACAAGAAACGATTCTTGGCTTCGCGAAGCAGCAAGCTGCGGACAACCAAGGTGTAACAGGCAAAGCCAATTACGTTCTTGACGTTCAAACTAACGAGATGGCGTTGGGTCGATTTGGTTGGAAAGCAGGGCAACCAAACCTAATGCAGCAAAACGCTGCGGCATTTAATGGTGATTTAGGTTTAACAAGTAGCTTGTTCCCGAACGAAAACTGCACATCAGCACAGTCAACATGTGATGATTTCCCTAATGGTGGTGAGCCAGAAGTCAGCGATAATATTCTCGACTTTGTTGAGTTCTACTCTCAGCACTTAGCGGTTCCAATTCGTCGAAATGTTGATGACCCTGCTGTTGTTCAAGGCAAGAAACTGTTCAAAGAGATTGGGTGCCAAAGCTGTCACCAAGCTGAGATTCGTACCGCTAAGCGCGACGGTTTACCTGCACTCTCTAACCAGTTAATCAGCCCTTATACCGATATGCTGCTGCATGATATGGGTGAAGGTCTAGCGGATAATCGTCCAGAGTATCTAGCGAATGGACGTGAGTGGCGAACCACACCATTGTGGGGTTTAGGTTATACAAAAGAAGTGAATGGCCACACCTTCTTGCTGCATGATGGTCGAGCAAGAAACGTGATGGAAGCAGTGCTATGGCACGGTGGTGAAGCTGAGATGGCGAAACAGAAAGTGTTGTCACTAAGTCGTAGCGAACGTGAAGCACTGCTGGCGTTCTTAGATTCACTATAAGCTAACTTGAACTCATTTGGGCCAGAGGCTTGATGAGCGAAGCAAGTAGCGAATAAATGACTGACTGCCGCTGAACTTGTAGAAATACGAGCTCAGCGGTCGTTTTCATATTTGATGAACTCGTATAATTAAAAGAAAAATTAGGAAGTAAGGTAACAGCATGGCTCAAAAATTATTGTTAATGCCTTTGTCGGTTTTAGCTATGGCAGGCTGTCAATCATCAGGGGAGCAAGTTGCTTCGTCTGAGGTTAACGGTGTGTCTTATCAAGCCGACACGACAAGTCATATTAGTCGTAGTGTGTATCAACAGGAGTTTGATTCAGCAGTACTATTCGCTAAGCAATCGAGCGAATTAGAAGCCTTGATGCAAGGTTACTGTGAAACAAATAACGTTGAGTTAGATGCAGTTAAAAATCAGTGGCAGCTAACCATGAACAGTTGGATGGCGCTGCAAGGGCAAGAACGTGGTCCAACGGCGGCATTAGAAGAGAGCTGGAATGTTCAGTTCTGGCCAGACAAAAAGAACACGACGGGTCTTAAGATGCGTCAATTGACTCAACAGACCAAAGCCTGGACACAAGACGAAATCGCGCAACAAAGCGTGACAGTTCAAGGTTTAGGCGCGTTGGAGTGGTCACTTTATGACGAGCAATCGCCACTGATTAAAGACAAAGCATCGGGCTGTTTGTCTTCACAAGCAATTGCACAAAACTTGGCAATGAAATCAGCTTCAATTGCTGAAGCATGGCAAGTAAACCCATGGCTTGCTTTGGATGAGATTCGCTGGGAGTCGGAATACATCGCACTACTGACCAACCAACTTGATTACAGCATGAAAAAGCTGAGTCGTCCGATGGCAAAAATTGGTCACCCGCGCCCTTATTTCTCAGAATCATGGCGTGCACAAACCTCGATGACTCAACTCAAAGCCAATGTAGCGGCACTTCAGAATTTGTACCTTGCTGATGGCAATGGCCTAGACGGATTATTGAGAGAGAAGGGCTTAAACGCACTTGCAGATCGTGTTGCTGACCAATTCACATTGACGCTAGATACTTGGCCCACTGATTCAAGCTTGTTTGAGTTATTGCAGAGTAAAGAGGGTTACCGCGAGGTGCTGACTCAGTACAACAAACTTGAGCGTTTGAAGTACCTGATTCATGAAGAAGTGGCGATAGAACTTGGCGTGGTAATAGGATTTAATGCTACCGATGGTGACTGATACTACACGAAGAACCTTACTGAAAGCAGCACTGGGTTGTGCCGCTGTGCCAGTGCTGCCGTTCGGGTGTGCAAGCCGTTCAGGTGAAAACGCATCGAGCAAGCCTCAGTTGATTGGCTGCGCACTTAATGGTCGAGGTCAGTATTCCGCGGTTGTGGCTGATGAATATGGCATGCCACTGACTCAGCTACCGATCCCTGAGCGCGGTCATGGTGTCGCCATTTGTCCAACGTCATCCCATGCGGTGGTGTTTGCCCGTCGCCCGGGTGACTACTTTATGGTGTTTGACTACAAAAGTGGTGAGCAGATAAAAATGGTAGTGAAGGGGAACAACCGTCACTTCTATGGTCACGGCGTTTACTCGTTAGACGGTACTCTACTGTATGCGACTGAAGGGAAAACGGACACAAGCCAGGGCGTGATTGGCGTCTATGATGTTGCGCAAGGATACCGTAAGGTCGAAGAATTCACCGGTTTTGGTATTGGCCCTCACGAAGTGATTATCATGCCTGATGGTAATCTTGCTATCGGCGTTGGTGGTGTACACACTGATGGTCGAACACCGAAAAACTTGGATTCCATGCAGCCTAGTTTGAGCTATGTTTCATCGCAAGGTGAGCTGCTTGAACAGGTTGAATTGCTGGATAAGAAGTTAAGTATTCGACACTTAGCGCATGATGGGGCAGAGACAGTACTTTGTGGCCAGCAATATCGCGGCGAACCGGATGAATATCCTTCACTTTTAGCGATGCATACGAAAGGCGGTGAGTTCGAATCCTTGAATGCAGAGCCAGAGCAATGGGCACGATTTAATCACTACATTGCAAGTATTGCCGCATCCGATGATTGGATTATCGCCACCTCACCACGAGGCAATTGCTACGGCATTTGGTCTAAACAAACCAAAGAGTTAGTGGAATTATCGGCATTATCTGATGCTTCTGGTGCTGTGCTACTTGATGGTGAATTTAGGTTGAGTTCTGGGGCGGGCAGTGTGGTTAGCCAACGCAAGCCTTATGAGAAATCAAGCCAGCAATCATCCGTCCAGTGGGATAATCACTGGTCGTCAATTTGATGCATATACTGTCTTAAAAATTAACATGCTTACTCCAATTTCTTTGCCATACTTATGGGATTAGTGGTGATGGAGTAAGGCATGTTAACGAGATACTTCTGTGGTTTATTAGTACTAGTTTCCGTGAGTACATGGAGCTATACGAGTTCTGAAGAGCGTCGGTTTATTCCGGCAGATTCAGAGCTCTCTTTCATGCTGATATACCCTGAACTTACCCAGAGCATTTACCAAGATACCTCATTTCCATTCTTGTGGGACTCTCCCGAGCTGGTCAAGGCGTTTGAATTCCAGTTATCGCTGATTGAACAAGCGAAGATGGCCCCGCTTTTTGAGCGACAGCTTAAACAGATTCGCCAATACCAATCTCGTCAGCAGTGGCAAGAGTTGGACATACTGCTGACTGACACCTTCATCTATTATCTGAGCTACGTTGAGAACGCGCCAATTATAGGTAAGGAGTGGTATTTCTCCGGTCAACTGCATTCTAAATTACCCGCGCCTTCACCTCATATTGTTATGAGACTTAAAAGCAGCGTCGCCAATGATTACTTATTGGAGATGGTGCTGTCTTACGCGCCACCGGTTGGCGATTTTGACCAATTCAAAGCAACCTATTCTGTTTTAAACACGGCATCAGAGCTTGATGTTGAACGTTACCGACAAAAAGGTTTGAAACGCTTGGGAGATAAGCTTTCAGACAAAGCGACGCTGGTTGAGCGCATTGCATTGGTTGGCGTAGACACTTCAATGATCGCTATCGATTCCCCTCGATTTGATCGAGACTTACAAATCGCAACCAAAGCTTTTCAAAGTATGCATGGGATTACCGCGGATGGGATTATCGGACCAGACACGATCAAGTGGATCAACATGAGCTTTGATGATCGACTCACTTCTTTAGCATTGAACGCTGAGCGTGCCCGTTTATGGCCAAGAAATAGAGACTCACTGATAGTGGTGAATGTACCTAGTTTTGATATGAAGTATTGGGAAGGCGGAGAAGAGGTTTTTGAATCTAAAGTCGTGGTCGGGAGAAAATCGAGAAAAACACCACTCTTAGAGATAAAACTTGATTCGGTGATCTTAAACCCGACTTGGAACGTGCCATGGAAAATCATGGTTAAAGATATCTTGCCTAAAGTAAAAGCCGACGAAAGTTATCTTGAAACACACAATTTTCAAGTGATTGATGGATGGCGTTCGATGGAAACTGTCGATACTACTGAGATAGATTGGCAGACAATCAACTTCAACTCTTTTCCTTATCGAATGCGCCAGCAAGCAGGCTCTAGTAACGCATTGGGTTTGTATAAGTTCAATACGCCCAACAAGCGAGCCATCTATCTCCATGACACCCCAAGTAAAAGCTTGTTTAACGATGACTTCCGCGCCTATAGCTCTGGTTGTATTCGTGTTGAGCATGCCGAGGAACTCGCGGAGTTGTTATTTGCGACTAAGGTAAAGAAAGTGCCGAATCAGAGTGATGACCTAGCACCCAATACTAAAGTTCGACTCAAGAAAAGAATCCCTGTACATATCATTTATCAAACCGTGTTATTTGAGGAAGAGGGGATTCAATATCGTGGCGACATCTATCAATACGATAAACAGGGTGGTTAATGGCAGATATGCATAGAATGGTGATCTTGACCAAAAAATGACAACTCGCCCTCTATTGATAAAATTATAATGAGTATCAATAACTAACCGTGCAAAGGTTACAAATACTAACGTTTTGCGCGGTTTTTGTACGTTGACGCAGCAAATTCCATTATGTATCGTGCGTTTTTTGTTCGATCTAATTGGTTTTCTTGCTGTATGTCTCAAAGTTTATTTTCACGCCGTCAGTTTCTGACTTACGCTGGTGGTACTGCTGTTGTCGCCTCACTTACTCCTTCTATTGCTTTTGCTTCATACCCTGATCAACCAAGAACGATTAGCATGAACAACCTTCATACTGGTGAAAGATTAGAGACCTGTTATTTCGATGGGACTAACTATATTGGTGATGAAATGGCTCGCCTTAGTAAGTTATGTCGAGACTTCCGCCGCAATGAAATCCACCCAATGGATAAGAACCTCTTTGATCAGATCACTCAGATCCAAAATATCTTGGGTATTCAAAAAGAAGTTCAGATCATCTCTGGTTACCGTTCACCAGCGACAAACGAAGCATTACGTTCTAAGTCGAGTGGGGTTGCGAAAAAGAGCTACCACATGCTTGGAAAAGCGATTGATTTTCGTATCGATGGTGTTGATTTAAAGGAGCTGAAAGACGTAGCTAAAAGTCTGCAAGCAGGTGGTGTTGGTTATTACGCTCGTAGTAACTTCATCCACATTGATACTGGTCCAGTACGAAGCTGGTAGCTCTAAGCTCTGTGGTGAACTGAAGCGGTATGCACTTGTCAAAGTAGACATCCAATGTCATAGTTTGCCCAAATTTTAGTTTGCCCTTTAAGGTTTGTATATGTCTCTTAAGTATCAAGTTGTACCTGTTACCTCTTTCGCTCAAAACTGCTCGATTGTGTGGTGTGATGAAACCATGGAAGGCATCGTTGTTGATCCAGGTGGCGACATCCAACAGCTAGCTGCAATCATCGAAGAGCTAGGTGTGAAGGTAGTGAACTTGGTGCTGACTCATGGCCACTTAGATCATGTTGGTGGTACGGTGCCACTTTCAGAGATGTTGAACGTGGAAATTGTTGGCCCACATAAGGCAGACAACTTCTGGCTACAAGGCCTTGAGAATCAAAGCCAAATGTTTGGTTTCCCTCTGTGTAAAGCGTTTGAACCAAATACTTGGTTAGAAGAGGGTGATAAAGTGACGTTTGGTAACCAAGTTATCGATGTGATTCATACTCCGGGCCACACACCAGGCCACGTGGTACTGTTTAGCGAGCAAGCTCGTTTAGCGTTTGTTGGTGATGTGTTGTTTAACGGTGCAATTGGTCGTACTGACTTTCCGCAAGGCGATTTCAACACGCTTATCACATCAATCAAGACCAAGCTTTGGCCACTAGGCAGCGATGTAACTTTCGTTCCGGGTCACGGACCTGAATCGACATTCGGTCGTGAGCGCGCTTCAAACCCGTTCGTAGCAGATGAGATGCCTCTGTACTAAGTCAGTTATTGAATACCAAAACGATTGAAAATGAAGCTTAGCTTTTCTTCTGAAAGCTAAGCTTTTTTTATTGTTCATCGCGGGTTAGCGTGAACATTCACTTCTATAGCTTTGAATGTTAATTAGAAATACGTTCGGCAGCGGCTAGGTAGCGCCTAGCAAGGCCCACAAACTCTTCCCCACTAATATTTAGGTCATTGGTTGATATAAAAATATCGTAGCCGTGAAAACCTCTTTGATATTTCATTCTGTTAGCGAGCATCGCCTGTAGTCCAGAGTAATTTTTGATGACGGCTTTCTCGTCATTTGACGTTTTAGAGGGTTCAGATACAGCTTGTGTTTGGCTGTTACCAAAATAGCTCTCTTCAGTGTTTTCTGATTCTTTAAATTTACTTAGCTCTACACAGCCAGCTTCAGTACAGCGGGCGTGGTAATGCGAAGAGTCGAGAACCATGTCTTCAAACTTCGATTCTTTCCCTGCTTGTTTGGCACCTAAATACAAAAGTGCACGCTGGCTGAGCAGTAGTTCGCAGGTGATTTTAGGGCAGATGGAATCCAAGTAGGGTGAGTAATCTTTGACCTTAATACCGATCCAAGGAAGAGGTTGATGCCAGCCATCTTGTTCATAAGTACACAAGCCGATTTTTTGGATATTACTCCATTTTAAAACCCACCCGCCCTTATAAAAATGCTGCTGAAAATGTGTTGGTGTGAGTGTGAACATCACTCTGCTACGCAGCATTAAATAATACCCAGTGGCGAGTAAAGTAATAATGCAAAATGCGCCTACGATCAGTAACTTTGGGTTGTTGCTATAGAGTGCAATGATGAAGCAAATAAAGCCTAAAATAACAGCTATAATACGGTATGAGCGAGTGAACGAAGGCAAAGAGAAATTTGTTAAATGACGAGTGTCCATAGGCAACACCAAGTTTTCATATTTTTGTCTGGATGGATAACCAGTGTATATGACCCTGAATTGATAAGTCGATGTTTAAATAATAGACGCTAGTAGACAATATCGGTATTTTTCGTCGACTTTCGACGCTTCACTCTACAAATAGCTCCTGTTTTTTGGTATAAATCGCGCTTCAAATTTTCACCACTGCGAAAAGAGCAGTGAACTGGAGAAATATTCAATGAGACTTGCTCATAAGCGTAAGGTGCAGGCTAAACTGCAGAAACGCACTAAAGCGGCTGTAGTTAAAGCAGTGGCAACGCCGAAAAAAGCGAAGCCTGTCGCAGAGAAAGTTGTAGCAGAAAAAACTGTAGCAGCAAAACCAGCGGTAGAGAAAACAGTAGCAGCAACTAAAGAAGTTGCAGTAGCACTGACTCCTAAGCAACAACAAGTTCTAGACATCGTTGTTAGCAATGCTGAAGGCATTAACCCTAAAGGTATCGGCCTAGCAGCTGGTCAAGAAGACGCGAAAGCAGCTTCATGGGCAACAGGCGCATTGAAAAAACTTCTTGAAGAAAACCTAGTAGCGAAAGAGCAGCTAGCAGGTAACAAGGTTATCTACAAAGCTATCTAATCCCACGGGATGATATTCGCTTCGTTAAGTTTTTAAGCCTCGATTATCGAGGCTTTTTTGTCTCTGAAAGGTGCTGAATAACTCCTTTACTTTTCCCATTCTAAATATCCTCTTAACTTATTCACGATAACTTCCAATTTTGTTTTTTATCAGCGAGCACTAAAGTAGGGCGGATCAACCGATAAATGCGGATGACTCTCCCTAAAATGCAGCAACGACTAGAGCTTCATCACGAAATGGGAATCAATTGTTAATACGGGTTCATTGTAACTACTTAGGTATTTATCAATACGCATTTTCGGGGTGAATTCTTCAAGTCCTTTAAAATCGTTACCATTCTTTTATCTCCTACGTAGTTCTACTTAATCCTTTGGTCTAATACGTACCTTTACACAAGCTCAGGGTGCGTGCTCTCCCTGATATCTTGTTGCTTCATCGCGGTGCACTCTTAGGTTGAATCATAAAAAATGCTCAAAGAAAGAGTGTTAACCCAACAAAGGACGTGAACATGAGTCTCATTTCTAACTCCCTTACACGAGTTTTTAAAAACGTAGCGGTAACTGCTGCGGCTTGTTTAGCTTTGGTCGCAACCGGTGCAACAGCTGCGGATAAGGTTTATCGTTTGAAACTTGCTGAAACATGGGGACCTAATTTCCCTGTTTTTGGTGATGCAACGAAAAACATGGCAGCGATGGCTGAGAAGATGTCGAATGGTCGACTGCAAATCAGAATCGATTCAGCGAACAAACACAAAGCCCCTCTAGGCGTTTTTGACATGGTTAAGTCTGGTCAATACGACATGGGTCACTCAGGCTCTTACTACTGGAAAGGTAAAGTTCCAAACACTCTTTACTTCACTTCTATGCCTTTCGGTATGACGCCTGCAGAACAATACGCATGGTTCTATCACGGTGGTGGTATGGAGTTGATGGAGCAGGTTTATTCTCCACACAACTTGATGTCATTCCCAGGTGGTAACACCGATATCCAGATGGGTGGTTGGTTTCAGAAAGAGATCAACAGCGTTGAAGATCTACAAGGTCTGAAAATGCGAATCCCAGGCTTTGCAGGCGAGATTCTTGCTGAGCTAGGTGCTAAACCGACCAACATTGCCCCTGGTGAGCTTTACACGTCTCTAGAGCGTCGCACGATTGATGCGCTAGAGTGGGTAGGTCCTTCACTGGATCTGCGAATGGGTTTCCACAAAATTGCACCTTACTACTACACAGGTTGGCACGAGCCGGGTTCAGAGCTTCAGTTCCTAGTGAACAAGCGTACATGGAACAAGCTTCCTGAAGATCTACAAGAAATCCTGCGTGTTGCAATGCGTACAGCGGCTTACGACATGTACACACAAGCAACGCATGAAAGTGGTAAGAACTGGGTTTCAATGAAGACTGAGTACCCAGATGTACAAGTAAAAGATTTCCCGCCAGAGGTTATGTCTGCACTGAAAGAAGCGAACGATCGCCTACTTGCTGAGCACGCTGAGAAAGATGCATTGGCAAAAGAGATTCAAGCTTCACAAGCAGCTTACCTAGAGCAAGTACGTTCATGGACGGATATTTCACATAGAGCTTATCTAAATAGCCAAGCGAAATAATCGACGGTTGTTGAACTGAAGTTAAATGAACCCAAAGCTTTTCTTATTGAGTATTTAAGAGTGAATAAGCTGAGGGTTCATTTTAAACATAATAATTAAATGCCCAAGAACCCTTTCTACGTCGTGCCTATTGCTAGCTATAAACTGAATCGTTTTTAGTTGGGTTAGTTGTACTGCACGATGTCTTTTCAAATTCCATGGAGTCGGGAATGCGAAGTCTAATTTATATTGAACGCCTATTTAATCGTATTGGTGACGCACTGGGATGGCTTTCCAGTATGTTGTTTATTTTACTTATCGCCAACGTCGTCTATGACGTTGTCATGAGATATGCGTTCAACGATGTCTCAATCGCCTTTCAAGAGATGGAATGGCACCTGTTCTCTGCCGTATTCCTACTAGGTGTGCCATATGCCATTAAAGCAGGTGGCCATGTTCGAGTCGATGTGTTCTACGAGCAATTGAGCTTTAAAGCGCAAGCCATCATTGACCTGCTAGGCACGCTGATCTTTCTACTTCCGTTTTGCCTGCTGGTGGCTTGGTTTGGTATTGATGTTGCCAAAGAGAGCTATGAACTAGGTGAGACCTCAGGCGATCCCGGTGGCTTGCCATATCGATGGATCATCAAAGCCATGATCCCGCTGTCATTCTTCTTGATGGCACTGAGTGGCGTAGGTTTGATCCTGCACTCACTCAACAAGATTTTTAATCCGCACCTTATCCATGCAAATCATAAGTAGAGGCTAAACATGATTGGAATAGTAATGTTTTTTGTAGCCTTGTTTGCACTATTACTTGGCTTCCCAGTTGCGTTTACCTTTGGTGGTATCGCCTTAATTTTTGGTGTTTGGGCTGAAGGCATAGAGATGTTTGCTTTCATGCCATATCGAATTCAATCGATCATGGAAAATACGGTACTGATGGCTGTTCCGTTGTTCGTTTTCATGGGGCTTGTTCTGCAAAAGACCAAGCTGGCTGAACAGCTACTTGAGTCTATGGGCCGCTTGTTTGGTGGTGTGCGTGGTGGTATCGCGATTTCTACTGTACTAGTAGGTTCGTTACTTGCAGCTTCAACTGGCGTGGTTGGTGCTTCTGTTGTTGCGATGGGCCTTATCTCTTTGCCTGTCATGCTGAAGTACAATTACGACAAAGGCTTAGCCTGCGGCACCATTTGTGCTTCTGGTACCTTAGGTCAAATCATCCCACCATCGATCGTATTGATTCTACTCGGTGATGTACTTGGTGTACCGGTTGGTGACTTGTTTCAGGCGGCGATTTGGCCGGGTGTAATGCTGGTGGGCGCGTACATTGTTTATATTTTGATATACGCAAAACTTCACCCTGAAGCCGCTCAGCCTATTGAGCGTGATGATTCAATCAGCCGTAAACAAGAAGTGATTGATGCGCTTAAAGCGATTCTTCCGCCACTAGCGCTAATCATAGTGGTACTGGGTTCCATCTTTGCAGGTGTGGCGACACCAACAGAGTCTGCCGCATTAGGTGGCGCAGGTGCGATGATACTTGCACTGCTATACGGCCAGTTTAGTTGGTCAATGGTGTATGACGCCTCTAAAGAAACCGTAAAGGTAACGGCGATGGTGTTTGCCATCTTGCTGGGTGCGACCGCTTTCTCGATGGCGTTTACTTATACTGGCGGTGACTATCTGGTTGAAGAGTGGATGTTGCAACTCCCTGGTGAGAAGTGGGGCTTCCTGATCATTACCATGCTGGTGATTTTGATTTTGGGGTTCTTCATCGATTTCGTAGAGATCTGTTTCATCATCGTGCCAATCTTAGCGCCTGTTGCTGAGTTAATGGGCATCAACATGACGTGGTTCGCTATCTTGATTGCAATGAACCTACAAACCTCCTTCTTGACGCCACCATTTGGTTTTAGCTTGTTCTACCTAAAAGGTGTGGCACCAAAAGGCGTAACGACCAAAGACATCTACCGAGGAGTGATGCCTTTCATTGTGATTCAGATACTCGTACTTGGATCACTTCTCGCGTTCCCTGCGTTTTATGGAATGTGAGTGACGCCAAGAATGTGAATGATATGTAACAACAGCTATCTATAAATTGCTAAAATAAAACGGCTTATTGATGTTCAATAAGCCGTTTTTAGTGAGGAAAAGGGATGCCTCTAAAAGCCAAGCTGATTCTGCTGACGTTACTCCCGTTGCTGCTGGTTACAGCGAGCATTAGTTGGATCTCGTTACACCAGACTAAAACTTTGGGTGATAAAGAGGTTGAGATCTTCAGAGACAGCCTGATCAAGTCCCGTGAAAATGCACTCAAGGACACTGTCGATCTCGCTTTCGACGCCATTGAACACATCTACAACGATCCCGATATTCAAGAAGCCCAAGCTAAAACGGAAGTTCGAGCCATATTGTCTAAACTTAGATATGGCTCAGATGGCTATTTTTTCGCTTATGATCGCCACGGAACCAATCTCGTGCATCCAATACAGCCGGAATTGATCGGCCAGAATTTACTGCAACTTCAAGATGAAGATGGTGATTTCCTGATTGAAGCCTTGTTACGAGAAGCACAAACCGGAGGAGGCTTTCATCAGTACTTGTGGCAAAAGCCTTCGACAGGGGAAGTGGTATCCAAGCTGAGTTATGCCGCTTGGTTGGAACGCTGGGACTGGATGATTGGCACGGGTTTGTACATTGAAGATGTACATCAAGAAGTCGCTTCAATGCAGGCTGCGATCAACAAGAATATTGAAACCACTTTTTTCTCTATCGTGGTGATTTTGAGCGTGACGGTAGCAGTGATCATCGTGCTGACTTTAGCCATCAATATGCACGAACATCGCATTGCGGATAACAACTTGAAAGAGCTGGCTCACAAGACAGTGATGTTTCAAGAGGATGAGAAGAAGCACCTCGCGCGCGAGCTGCATGATGGTATTAACCAATTATTAGTGTCGAGTCGTTGCCATTTGGAGCTGCTTGGTAATAAGTTACAGAGTGAAGAGCTTAAGGCTCACCTCAATAAATCGCAGCACTCACTGATGCGCGCCATTGAGGAAGTGAGGCATATCTCGCACCAGCTGCGTCCAAGTTCATTAGATGATATTGGTCTAGAAGCCGCTTTGTCATCACTGCTTTTAGACTTTAAAGCGCACTCGGGCATTGAGGTTGAAACCCTGTTCGCCACTCAACCGGGGAAGTTAAAGTCAGAGGCGGCGACAACCTTGTATCGAGTGGTTCAGGAGTCGTTAACCAACATAGAGAAACATGCACAAGCGACCAAAGTAACGGTTATCGCGCAGCAAATTGGGAATGTGTTGCAACTGCTTATTCAGGATAACGGTGTCGGTTTTAATACTTACAAAGCGATGGAAAAACGAGGGATTGGTCTGCGAAATATGCGAGAGCGGGTGGAGTTTATCGGTGGCGATTTTGAACTGATGAGCGAGATTGGCTTCGGAACGGAAATTACAGTGTTACTGACACTAGAGGGATTAATGAATGAGTGAAGTTATTCGAGTTGTGATTGCTGACGATCACCAAGTGGTACTGGATGGCTTTATGGCGAGATTGGAACTCGAGCCTGATATTAGCGTGATAGGTACCGCAAGCAATGGCTTAGAGGCAGTGGAGATTGTCAAAGACCTACGCCCGGATGTGGTGTTGATGGATATCAGTATGCCCATTATGAATGGGATTGATGCCACACACCTGATCAAAGAAGAAGACCCGGAAGCTAAGGTACTGATGCTGACCATGCATAACAACCGTGAATATATTATGAAGGTGATGCAGTCGGGTGCAGTCGGCTATATGTTGAAGGAGATTTCCGCTGAAAAAATGGTTCAAGCAATCAAAACGGTCAATCAAGGTTCGACGTATTTCTGCGAAAAAGTGACTCAAAACTTGTTCACCCAGCCAATTACTCCGACGCCATCGGTGAAGAATCCACTGAGTCGACGTGAGGAAGCTGTACTGAAATTAGTGGCGAAAGGGGAGAGCAGTAAAGAGGTGGCGAAGGCGCTAAATATTAGCTATCGAACTGTCGAAACCCATCGACAAAACATTAAGCATAAGCTCGACATTCACTCTACTGCAGAGCTTGCCAAGTACGCTGTCAATTGTGGGCTTGTGGATTGATCTTACGCTAAATTACACCAAATGTGTAATTTAATTACTAAATGTGTAATTAAGGCCTCCGTTATGGAGGTTTTTTTAGTATTTTTGCGACAGGTTGATATTCTTCCTTTCGAAATTTAAGTGCCGAATGCAATGTTGCAAACCGAGCACTGCAAAGTTAGAGAGGAAACATGGAGTCTGTTAAGGATAGGTATAGTATTGATAATACTGATTATACCGTAGGACAAGATAACGTTCAGAAATGGGGTTTTGATGTACATAACCCTGTATTTGGTATTAGTGCAGGGTCGATCATCATCTTCCTGTTGGCACTTTTGGTGGCAGAGCCAGAGACCGCGAAATCTGCACTTGATGGTATAAAATGGAAAGTCATCGGTAACTTCGATGGGTTCTTTATGTGGGCAGCCAACATCTTTGTTATTTTCTGTTTTGCCCTCATTGTCTCCCCGTATGGCAAGATACGTATTGGTGGCAATGATGCCAAAGCAGAGCACTCTAACCTTTCTTGGATGTCGATGTTATTCGCTGCAGGAATGGGTATTGGTTTGATGTTCTGGGGTGTTGCAGAGCCAGTCGCTTACTTCACTGGATGGTATGAAACGCCACTTGGTGTAGAAGCATACTCACCTGAAGCGGCCAAGCTTGCACTGGGTGCAACCATCTATAACTGGGGCTTACACGGCTGGGCTATCTACGCTGTTGTTGCTCTTGCACTCGCTTTCTTTACTTTCAATAAAGGTTTACCTCTTTCAATCCGCTCGATTTTCTACCCGATTCTTGGGGATAGAACTTGGGGTTGGTTTGGTCACATTGTTGATATTGTGGCGGTACTAGCAACGCTGTTTGGTTTAGCAACCTCATTAGGCTTAGGCGCGCAGCAAGCGACAAGTGGTATCAACCATGTGTTTGGTACTGATGGCGGTATTGGCATGCAGTTGGTTGTAATTGCTGTGGTCACTTTTCTGGCTACGATGTCGGTTGTGCGTGGCATCAACGGCGGCGTAAAGGTGCTAAGTAATGTGAATATGTTGGTCGCTTTAGGCTTGCTGATTTTCGTGACGATTGCTGGTGGCATTGCTGGTATTAAAGCTATCCCAACGGCGCTGATGGGTTACGTCGAAAACTTTATTCCTCTAAGTAATCCCCATGGTCGTGGTGATGAAACTTGGATGCAAGGTTGGACGGTATTCTACTGGGCGTGGTGGATGTCTTGGTCACCATTCGTAGGCATGTTCATCGCTCGTATTTCTAAAGGTCGTACGATTCGTGAATTCATCGTCGCGGTACTGTTCATCCCAACGACAGTGATCATTATCTGGATGGCGATTTTTGGCGGCATCGCGATAGACCAAGTTGCGAACAAAGTCGGTGAGATAGGCATGAATGGTCTACAAGATATTACGCTTTCGCTGTTCCACACTTACGATGCGCTGCCAATGAGCTCTGTTTTATCTGTGGTGTCGATTGGCTTGATTATGGTGTTCTTTATCACCTCTTCAGACTCGGGTTCACTAGTGATTGATAGTATTACCTCTGGTGGTAAAGTGGATTCACCTGTTCCTCAACGTGTTTTTTGGGCGGTAATTGGTGGTGCGATTGCTGCGGTTCTATTGTGGGTTGGTGGCACAGAATCTATCCAAGCATTGCAAGCCGGTACCGTTTCTATGGCACTTCCATTTGCGTTCATATTATTGCTTATGTGCCTAAGCTTATTACTCGGTTTACGGACAGAAAATCAATTGGTTAAACACCGAAATGCTTTGAGTTGAAAGTAATATTAAATTAAAGGCCGACATGTTCGGCTTTTTTTTCGACATTAATTTGAGTATTTACGTGAATATTGGATGAAAACCAAACGAACCGCTTCAGGTTTACTGAAAACAATAAGTTAACCTGCTAAACTTCAGACATCCAAGTATTTGAATTAATGTGACAACAGCTTGTGCTACTTGGATTGTAAGTTCGAGTTTGTGATTAGGTCACAGGTAAGTAAGGGATATTAGTAGTATTCCGTAGAGAGGGATAATGACTAAAGGTATAGATAAATACAGTATCGACAGTACCGATTACACTGTTGGTCAGGATAACGTCCAAAAATGGGGTTTCGACGTACATAACCCAGTATTTGGCATTAGTGCAGGTTTGATTGCTCTGTTTTTGATTGGTGTTCTGGTTACTGATACTGCATCAGCGAAGGCCGCACTGGATGGCGTTAAAGGGCAAATCATCAATTCATTCGATTGGCTGTTCATCTGGTCAGGCAATATTTTTGTAATCTTCTGCTTAGGCTTGATCGTTTCTCCGTTTGGTAAAATCCGCCTTGGTGGTGTTGATGCAACGGCAGATTACTCGTTCATGTCTTGGTTATCCATGTTGTTCGCAGCAGGTATGGGTATCGGATTGATGTTCTGGAGTGTGGCAGAGCCAGCGGCTTACTACACTGGTTGGTTTGAGACGCCACTTGGCGTAGAGCCGAACACACCAGAGGCGGCAAAACTGGCGCTGGGTGCAACCATGTATCACTGGGGTCTGCACCCTTGGGCTATTTATGGCGTGGTTGCTCTTTCGTTAGCATTCTTCTCTTACAACAAGGGACTTCCGCTTTCGATTCGTTCTATCTTCTACCCAATTTTAGGTGATAGAGCATGGGGCTGGGCTGGTCACGTTGTTGATATTCTAGCGGTACTTGCGACTCTATTTGGTCTGGCGACCTCGCTAGGTCTAGGTGCCCAGCAAGCAGCAAGTGGTATCCAACACGTATTTGGCCTTGAAGCTGGTTTGGGCTTACAAGTTATCGTTATTACGGCTGTAACTTTGCTGGCCGTAGTCTCAGTACTTCGTGGTATAGACGGCGGTGTAAAAGTTATCAGTAACATAAACATGCTGGTAGCGTTCTTACTGCTTATCTTAGTGGCACTAATCGGTTATGCAGTGACACTAGGTTCTATCCCAACAACCCTAATGGCGTACATCGAGAACATCATTCCATTGAGTAACCCTCACGGTCGTGAAGACCAAGCATGGTTGCACGGTTGGACGGTATTCTACTGGGCTTGGTGGATTTCATGGTCACCATTCGTAGGTATGTTCATCGCACGTGTATCTAAAGGTCGTACGGTTCGTGAGTTCATCACAGCGGTTCTGATTGTTCCAACTACTGTAACTATCATTTGGATGTCAGTATTTGGCGGTATGGCGATTGATCAAATCGTGAATAACATCGGCACACTTGGTAGTGAAGGTTTAACCGACGTATCACTAGCGATGTTCCAAATGTTCGATGCGTTACCGTTTGGTACGTTGCTATCAATCATTGCAGTAGTATTGGTTCTAGTATTCTTTATTACATCGTCTGACTCAGGCTCTCTGGTTATCGACAGCATTACCGCTGGTGGTAAAGTAGACACGCCGGTACCTCAACGTGTTTTCTGGGCGTTCCTTGAAGGTGCGATTGCAGTGGCACTATTGTGGGTTGGTGGTACTGAAGCAGTACAAGCTCTTCAAGCTGGTGCTATCTCGACGGCGCTGCCTTTCACCATCATTCTGTTATTGATGTGTGTGAGCTTGCTAATGGGTATGCGTACAGAAAAACGCTAGCTCATAAAGCGTGAATCGACCGTGTTATAAATACAGTCGAACGATAAATAATACGAAGGCAGGTGAGGAGACTCACCTGCCTTTTTTCTATCTATTTTCATGCCTATTTCTATCTATTTTCATGACAGTTTCTATACATACTTCATCGTATCGGAGCTGAAATATTTTGTAATAACCATATCGTTAATAGCGCCTTGAATTTGGCGATATGCCAACTAATTGGCATAAGCTAAGGCTATGGTTTACATAAAAATATATTCCAATATTAAATTGTGAAATCGCTCGAATTTAATACTGATATTGGGTAGTATGCGCGGGATTTCCCACCACTCGTGAAACTTTGACATGAAACTAACACTAAAACAGAAGTTAATAGGTGCGAGCCTATCTGCTGTTGTCGTTATGGCTACAGCACTGACTTGGTTATCAGCAAACCAGTTATTTGAACAGACTCGTAATGGCGTATACCTACGAGCTGAAAGCGTATCAGAAGCAGCATCTGAAGGTATTAAAAACTGGATTGATATTCGTACGGATATCGCTTCAGCATTCAACGACTTTTCACGAGAGGATGATGTTGTTCCTTTCCTTAAGCAAGCTCGTGTAGCGGGTGGCTTTGACGATATCTTTTTAGGTACTCCAGAAGGTGGCATGTACCGCTCACACCCTGAACGTAACCGTGCCGGTTACGATCCTCGTCAACGTCCTTGGTACCAAGAAGCAAACGCTGCAGGTAAGCAAATCATTACTACTGCTTACCAAGATGCAATCACCAAAGCACTTCTAGTAACGATTGCAGAGCCAGTTCGCCACAATGGTCAACTTGTTGGTGTGGTAGGTGCTGACGTACTTATCGACCAATTGGTTAATGACGTTATCAGCCTAGATGTGGGTGACAACGCTCACGCAATGCTAATCGATGCGTCTGACGGCACATTCCTAGCGCACCCAGATTCAGCACTAAGCCTGAAGCCAGTAAGCCAGCTTTCTAATGACATCTCTATGCCTATCATCGAGAACGCAGTGCGTACTGGTAGCATCGAGATCATTAAAGAACGTGGCGCTGAGAAGCTGCTTTACTTCACGAAAGTACCAAACACTAACTGGATCTTCGCGGTTCAGATGGACCGAGCGACTGAAGAAGCAAACCACTCAACACTACTTACTCAGCTTATTATGACGGCTGTAGTGATCACGCTTATCGTGATCGTACTGGTTTCTTGGTTGGTGAGCTTCCTATTCCGCGACCTAAACCGTGTATCTGCAGCACTAGAAGAGATTGCTTCAGGTGAAGGTGACCTTACTCAGCGTCTTGAGCCTAAGAGCGACGACGAAATCGGCCAGCTGGCACAAAACTTCAACCGTTTTGTGGGCAACATGCACACAATGGTGATCAAGCTAAGTGAAGTGTCTGCTGCATTGGGTAACCAAGCGCGCCAAACTGCATCACAAGCGGAAGAGCGTAGCGCTCGCATCCAGATGCAACAAGACGAAATTAACATGGTTGCAACGGCTGTTAACGAAATGGCAGCGGCAACACAAGAGATCGCGGGTAACGCAGACCACACGGCACAGAATTCATCTGAAGCGGTTGGTGCGTGTGAGCACGGTACTGGTCAAGTAACACAGACTCAAAGCTCAATCCAAAATCTTGCTCAAGAAGTTCAGATTGCGACGAACGTAATCCTAGAACTTGAAGAGCACGGTAATAGCATCAATGCTATCTTGTCTAACATTCAAGGCATCGCTGAACAGACAAACCTACTTGCACTTAACGCAGCGATTGAAGCGGCACGTGCAGGTGAGCAAGGTCGTGGCTTTGCGGTTGTTGCTGATGAAGTTCGTGTTCTGAGCCAACGTACACACGGTTCAACACAAGAGATTCAACAGACTATCGAATTGCTACAAGGTACAACAGGCAAAGCGGTTAGCATCATGAATGACAGCCGTACTTTGGCTGAAACCAGTGTTGATGACGCAAACTCAGCGGCTGCAAGCCTAACGCAAATTCATGCTGCTGTTGAACGTATCAGCGACATGGCGACACAGATTGCTTCTGCGGCAGAAGAGCAAGCTTCTGTAACGTCTGAGATTACTCGTAACACTGAGGGAATCCGTGACGTGTCTAACGAGCTAGCAGACGAAGCACACCAAGCGGCAGAGCAAGCAGCTCAGCTGTCTGAACTGTCTCACGAGTTAGAGAGCGAAATCAGTCGCTTCAAGCTGTAAGCACTAAAGCGTAAATTTAAAGCCGAATGTGATTATCACATTCGGCTTTTTTGTGCCTCTTAGTTGGAGGCTTAGGCACCGAGAACTAGTTGTTCGGGTAACCTGGGAACTTCGCTTTTAGATTAGCGCGAGTAGGGAAGTATTTCTCCATAAACTTTACTATCGCAGGGTCGTTCTTTTGAAGCTCTGTGAATGTCGCGGAACTTAGCTCTTGAGCGCTGTAGCCTTTGTAGTTTACGTCGTAGTAAGCGTACAGAGAGTACGCTAGGTATTCTTGATCGTAAGACTCAGCGTCTAGGTCAGCTTCAACAATCGACGAGTCTTTTCCATTTGGAAAGTAAGAGCCCGCAAGAATCGCTTTTTCATTCAGCTCATCGAGTTCTTTTTGCATCACACCCCACTTTGATGAAGGTGATTGCACCGCTAAGTTCATCACACCGTAGTCGTGTACAAAGTGAATGATCTCTTCAAACGCAGCGTCTCGTTGATTTGCTAAGCCCGGCTTGTTTTCGCCTGCTGTAGTATCTGTCGTTTCAGTCGCGAATAGATCTTGGAAGCGGTAGTTTTCATCTAAGTAATCGCCCGCACCTCTGTTAGCCCAATCATCATCGTAAAAGAACGCCATCGCAGCTTTGCTGTCGTAGATCGCCTTGGTCACTTCAGCTGGGAAGTTATCAAGGTAGTACTGCATGATCTTCTTAACGTGCGCAACTTTGGCCGTGCCGTCATTCTGTGTTTTGTCTTCGATCAGTAACGGGATCTTGTAACCATGAGCTTCTACGCAACTGCGTTGCTTGATGCCATTGTTAAGCAAGTCGCCTGTTGTGTTTGAAATAACAGAACAATCACTCGTTGGTACACGAGCGAACGTCTCTGAAGCACTTTGAGCAAAGCTTGGAACAAATTGGATAGCGTTACTTAGGGTGTTACCCACGCGAACGTAAAGGTTCATCGGTCTCATCTGGTCGATATTAAACTTGTCGCCAGTGCTATCGATGATGAATTGCTTGTTGATGGTTACGGTGTCGGCTTTTTTCCAAAGAATGATGTTTTTGATGTTGTTTTCGACTTTCGCAACAGCAAGTTTTTCTGGTGTTGTGGTTGAGTTGAAGTTCTCGTAGTAAATATTAAAGTTTTCAACATTATACGTTTTACCAGACGAGCTTGTTGCCGTTACTGTGAACGTAATGTCTGCGTCATTTTGAGTCTTATAGTTGCGCTCTGGGATACCATGAACTTGAGCAAAACTGCCGCTTGATTTTAGATTATTACCGTACTGGGTAATATCAACGTTCACGTTTTTGTCTGCGCCATTTTTAATCGACTTTACGCTGAATTGCAGCGAGAAATTGTTGCCCAAGCTAACAACGGAGCTGGCACTAGATGCGTCAATGACGTTTTTTGCAGCGCTGTTATTGTTATTGTTACCGCCACCGCTTCCGCCGCCACATGCAGTAAGCATTGTTGTAACAACAAGAGTAGGAATAATGAGTTTATTTATCATAGAGAACCAAATTATCTGCAAGCAATAAAGCTCGCATGTTACAAGAAATGGTATTTTCTCTTGGTAAGCTTTTGTAAGTTATGTATTGATAGGGCTTACAAATGACCTTTAAGTTATGTATTTGAGCTATTGATTTGCGGGAAGTAAGAAGGGTAATCAAAGTGGGCAAGCCTAACTTGCCCACTGGTTTACTTTGCTTAGAAGTATTTTTTCGCTACTTCAACAGCTTTGTCCAAATCTGGAATCATCGTCAGCTCTGGAACTCGCTGAATATGAACGATTTTGTTGTCTTTATCGACAACGAATGTGCTACGAGCCAGTAAACCAAGTTCGTTGATTTGTGTGCCTGATTCAAAACCAAAAACGTGGTCTTTGGCATCTGAAAGCAAAGTTAGGTTGTCTGTAATACCTTTCTCATTCTTGAATCGATCCAGTGCGAAAGTCGTGTCTGCACTTAGGCCGATGAATTCAATGTTATCTGTCAGTTCAGGGTTTGCTTTTACAAAGTTAGAAAGATCCTGAGCTTGTTGGTTACATACTGGTGTGTCAATCGAAGCCAGTACACTAAAGATACGCACTTTGTCTGTTTTTGCTGTGGTGTCGTACGGCTGGTTTTTGTTTGTCATCAATGTCACTGAAGGCAGGTAATCACCAACAGCCAAGCTATTACCGACAAGGTTGAACGTTGTCTCGTAGTATAAAGTCAGCGTATTATCTTTTCCTGTTGGAGCCGTTTCACTGGTTGTTAAGTAGTCCGCAGCACCTGCCGTTGTGGTTAAAATCAGTGCCGCTAGCGTGATTAACGTTTTTTTCATGTTGAGTCTCTTGAATTATATTAGTTAAGCTCAGTTTCAAGCGCAGCGAACTCTAGCGAAATAAGATGCGGTTTGTTCAAACCAACAGATAATGAAAATCACACCGTTCGGTTTTATTATAAAATATCAAAGACTAAGAGAATAAGACCCTATTTAAAATGAGAGTTTACATAAGCTGAGTATCTTGGATATTTGTAATATTCTCACCTCAGATTTGTCATTTTTTATTTTGTATGAATGCAAGTAGTTATGGGCTTTATTCTTATAAACTATCGAAAAGTCGGTCTCAAAAACACCTTCGCTATTTTTAGTTACTGTTATATCAATATGCCTAGCTCTACAATCCTTATATGAGCTTACTCGGATTATTCCCTCCATATTTTCAAGGTCTAACATCCCCGTATGATCAACAAGGTTATATGAGATGTTTTCTGTGGACACTAAACGCTGACTCATATTTTTGTTGATATTATTTGTGTTATAGCAACCTCTAATTAGTGACAAGGAAGTAATGGCCAGCATTAACATGAATAGCTTTTTAAGATAAACCAGAGTTTCGTGGGGTTTGTTCGGCAGCTCTTGGTTATCGATTACTTCGGTAGGTACTGAGATTTCGCTCGTTACTCCATCCATTGTGGCAGCGACTACTGTGTCATCCTTCTGGGTTTCGGAAGCTCGACTGGTTTCAGTAGGTGAATTGCTTTCAGTAGGTTGATGGGGTTCTGATGGCTCTTCATGGGCTATTTTTTCAAGCAAATAGCCAGCTTTACTCACCGTGGTGAGCTTTGTATTTTTAATACCAATCGTTTTGAGCGACTTTCTTAACGTACTGATCGTATTGGTTAGAGATTGATCAGAGACAATGGCACCATTCCAACATTCGTTAAAAAGCTCATCTTTACTCACACATCGCCCATTATGGTTATGTAGATAGAGTAAAACACGGAATGGTTTTGGCCTTAATTTGATTAAGGTTTTATTTTCGATATTCATTATCGAACGATCGCTCAGGTTTATATGTAACTCATCATTAATTACAAGTGAATTATCATTAATCATTCTACTTCTCTCAAATTAATTATTTTTATTGTTATTACGCCCAGACCAACTTGTCGTCGATTCTATTTTTTTTCATCGCTTTGGCTATCAAAAATCAAGTTCGTTTGAAAAATGTGTGGAATGTATATTTGGTGTGTTTTTAGTTAGTTTTGAATGATGTGGTTTAGGTTGGGCGCAAGTACGATAGACGCATAATTCACGGATAGAACATCAACAGATATAGGGATTATTAATAAGGTTGTTTGTTTTTGGGAGTGAAGATGAAAGTTGTATCAAAAGAAAGTGTTACACGCGTTTTAGGCAGCATTGAAGAATATAAACAGGTAGCTTGTGTTGAATCCAAAGGCTTAGATGTCATCAGCTTATTGGTTCGCTTATGTCACCTTCAGAGCAAGAAAATCTCAGAAGACGATCGCCAAGTCTTAGTAGACCACATCAAGGATTTGATATCAGAAGAGCTAGTCTTTGCCCAAAAAATGGAACTGGAAGAAGCTGAAGCGATATTAATGGATTCTGTTAGCCCGCTATGCAATCCAGCACAATCCAAGTGAGGCTAACTGATGCTTGAGTGGAACTCTGAACACCGTCGATACGAGATGTCGGTTCTTGGATTTAAAGTGCACAGTGTCTTTCAATCGATTAATGACGCTGACCAAAATGTGTTTGGCTATGAGGCGATATGCCGAGTAGAGATGCAAGGTGCAAAGGTAAACGTTAAACGCTTCTATAAAATTCTTGAGGACTTCGGTGAGAAGTCTGAGTTTAGATTTAAGTTTTTCTTGAATATTATGCACTTGAGAAATTTTCGGAACTCGAGCATCTATGGTCGTGATCTGAAGCTGTTTCTCAATGTTACCCCATGCTTTTTTAAGTACTTTTCATACGGGAACGACTTAAACAGCTTATACCTCCCGCTAATTAAGGAGGAGCAGGTAGACTTGAGTCAAATCGTCGTGGAAATTGTCGAGGACTATTGCCCTCTAGCTGACATAGAGAGCTTACATCGAGGTACTGAATACCTTAGAAACATAGGTATTTCGTTCGCACTGGATGACTTTGGCTCCGGCTGGGCGGGTTATAGCCGCATGGCAGTCGTGAAGCCTGACTACCTCAAAGTGAGTCGTGATATGTTGATTGAGTTTGCTATGAGTGGCTCTCAAGACGACAACCTTTTGGAAGAACTGAACACCATTACGACGATACAAGGTATCAAGGTGATTTTTGAGGGGATTGAGAACGTAGACAACTTACGTGCTGCGGCTCAGTATGGGGCCGATTATTATCAGGGTTACTATCTAGACCTTCCCAAGTCGTACCCAGTAAAAGTACAGAAACAAGGTGATACAAAGCCCACTGAGCAGTTTCGGCTAAATGCTTACCTGAGTAAGAAAACAAGAGTAACAAGTAAAAGCGCTTAACTCGCCCCTCGCATAACGATAAGACAGCGTTTAACAATAAGCGATTTATCGATTTCCCTTAACTGAACTGCCTATTATTTTAGTTCACTAACCTCTCGTGTGGGAGGTTAGCTTTTTGCCTAGTGGTATCGATGTGAGTGAGTTGTATTTGAGTTAATTTGGATTGAACGGCTTAGACGCTGGGGGAGGGCTATCAGTATTCTAATCGATGACTACAGCTCGCTTTCTGAATTACTTTTTGAATTGTTTTCTTGGATTAACTGAATCAATTGGCTTTTGCTGTAAGTGCAATAAGCATGGAGAAATCTCTCAACCGCTTCAATTTTAACTTGATTCACTCTGCACGATACATACCCTTCTTTCTGATCAACACCAAGCTTAATGTTGTAAAGCTGCTGCTCTCTATCCACAAAAAGACAAGTCCCTTCACTGGTACAAATACTAACGTTGGCGTTTTCGTTTGAGTTAATCGAAGACCATAAATCATCAAATGATGCTTTGATTGCATCATAGTCTTTACGTTCCGCTACTTCGTCTCTGGTAAGAGACATCATGCAAATCTCGCTCATAGTTTTCCTCTCTATTTATGCCTTATCGTTAATACCTTATCGTCAATAGAAAGTCTCCCAGCATTGTGAGGATGCTGGGAGAATCAATGTCATTCAGTTTAGATAGCGATTTACGCAGCCTTAGCGTCGCTCTTTAGCTGTTCTAGACAGCGTATGAAAGCACGTAGGTTTCGATATACATCAGTTTGGTCATAAAACACGGCAACGTTTTCTAACTCTATCGGGCCTGACACCGCGTTATCTAGCATTAGGTTATCAATCAAGCCAAAGTTTTCTAGCGTCATGCCGATGCCATCCACATAGGTTTGATCGTCTACTTGCTTTGCATTTGGCAGTTGGTCTAGGTTTCGTTTTAAGAAAAGATCCGAGTTATTGCTGTAGGCAAGTACCGTTTTACCTAGCGCTTTACCAAAGCCCATTTCATAGGCTGTACCCACATCGCAGCTCGCGCCTCTGAAAGGCGTCATGTTGGCGATGACGATATCACAGCTCTCAATCAGCTCTTCATTAGCACGGCCAATCTTCAAGCCATTTTGCTGAGGGCTAGGTTCATTCAACTCTAGAATATTGTCGAGTGGGAAAATACCCTCAAAGCCATAAGCTTCACAAATCTTCTTCTTTTGATCACCGATAGAGACAGCGTCACTTAGAAATACTTCTGGTCCTGCTAGATAAATACGTTTCAACGGTTAACTCCTGATTAGCAACAGTGCTTGTGTTTGTGCTGATATTTTTATCTATTGGATTGTTTAAGTAATAACCAAAACTACACGGTTTGCTAACGTGTGGATTTGGTGTGTTTTTAGCTTTATAGTTTAAAAAGTGAATCATTAGTGCTGTTTTGCTTAAGCTCATGATTTAAATATCACTTTGAGGCTGCTTTGTGTTCGTTTAAGGCGAGAATATGACTGAGAGTCTAAAGGGAAGGTGACCTGCTTGAGATGCAGAAAAATCGATAGGCAATAAAAAAGCCCGAGTATGAACTCGGGCTTTGGATATTTTTGTCATCGATGAAGCGATTAGATTGCCTGACGAAGTTGGAAATAGCGTCCTTGTTCGTTCAACAGTGTCTCGTGAGAGCCATGCTCTACAATCTCGCCTTGTTCAATCAGAACGATAGAATCCATTGCTTCCAGACCAATCAAACGGTGCGTAATGAAGATAACCGTCTTGCCTTCAAAATGCCTCTCAAACAGTGCCATGATACTCTGCTCAGTTTGCTTATCTAGGCCTTCTGTAGGCTCATCGAGAAGCAGGATAGGCGCATCATGAAGAATGGCACGTGCAATACCAACACGGCGCTTCTCACCACCAGATAGTTGACGACCACCGTCACCTAACCAGCTATCAAGACCATCGTTCTCCAGCAGCTTTTCTAGGCCAACGTCTTTAAGGATGTTAGCTAGGTGTTCATCGTTGGCATTTGGTTTCGCAATCAACAAGTTGTCGCGTAGGCTGCCATTCAAGATGTCGACACGCTGGCTTACCACACTGATCGATTCACGCAGTTGTGACTCGTTCCATTGTGTCAGTTCAATACCCGCGATAGAGATATAACCTTTTTTAGGATCCCAATAACGAGTAAGAAGCTGAATCAGTGTCGATTTACCAGAACCGGTTTGACCCACAATTGCGACTTTGTTCGTTGCCGGGATCGTTAGGTCGACAGCGTTCAGAACACTGCGCTCAGAGTCAGGGTAGTTGAACGTCACGTTTGAGAACGTAATATCAAGCGGCTTGTTAATGTCTAGCTTCTCTTCCGCGAACTGAACTTCAGGCTCTGACAGAATCACTTCATTCAAGCGACGTGCAGAAGACAGGGTTTGACCTAAATGCTGGAACGCGCCTGCGATTGGCATCAATAGTTCAAAACTTGCCATGGTTGCGAACGCCATTAGCGCGATGAACGGGTCTGGAGCATTACCACCCACGCCGTCAGCCGCTAGCCAAAGCATAAGAACCAGCGTCAAACCATTGAACAACATAAGCGCTGCTGAAGCCATACCGGTAAGGTTAGCGTTCACAAACTGGTTCGCCATCAGCTTCTGTTGGGTTTCTAGAATCGCATTGCGGTAACGCTCTTCTGCACCAAACAGAGTCAGTTCGCTGTAGCCTTCAATCCAATCCAGAGTGGTAACACGAAGGTCTGCTTTGTTTTGTGTTAGCTCACCACCGTTACGTTTACCCAGCTTGTAGAACAAGACAGGCCAAATCAACAGCATGATAAGCAGAATAGAACCTAAGATCAGACCTAGTGAAGTATCAAACCACATCAAGAACAGAGTCAGGAAGAAGATACCAAACACACCAACCGTCACAGGGCTTACTAAGCGCAAGTAAACGTGGTCCATAGCGTCGACATCCGCAACCAAGCGGTTCAGTAGGTCAGCGTCACGAAGGTTTGAGATACGACCTGGGATCAGCGGAGCCAGCTTCTTGAAGAAGAAGATACGCAGGTCTGTCAGTAGTTTAAATGTCGCATTGTGGCTCACAACACGTTCACCCCAACGACCCGCAGTACGGCTCATTGCCAAACCACGAACACCACCGCCTGGCAGCATGTAGTTAAAGGTTTCACGCGCAATCGTCAGGCCTGCAACCGCAGAAGCTGAAATGAACCAACCCGATAGCGTTAACAAGCCAATAGAAGCCGACAGAGTAGCAAAAGCCAATAGCATGCCTAGCGATAGGCCAAACCAATGCTTTTTATAGAGTTTCAGGTAAGGCAGTAAATCACGCATCTAAATTACCCTTATTGTCTTGTTGAGCTAAGTTCGCGTTTAGCATCTCTTCAAATAAACCACCCGCAGTTGAAAGCTGAGAGTAATGACCTTGTTCCACAAGACCACCATCGCGCATAACCATAATGTTATCGACCGATTGAAGAGGAGCCAGTTGGTGCGTCACAAGCAGGGCAGTGCGACTTTCGATGTTGCTGTTGATGCCTTTCATTACTAGCTGCTCACTACGAGTATCTAGGCTGGCAGTAGGTTCATCAAGCAACCAGAATTGACCGTCTTGGATCATTGCACGAGCCAATGCCAAACGCTGAGATTGACCAACAGACAGGCCGCCAGAACGATCAGAAATCATGTAGTCCAAGCCGTGCTCATTAACAAACTCACTAGCGAAAGATTGGTCTAGTGCGTTTTGAACCGTTTGGTCTGTAATATCTTGCTTACCTAGAGTGACGTTGTCACGAATACTGCCGTGAAGCAACAGTGGGTTTTGACCAACCCAGCTGATCGTCTTACGCCAAGATGCCAAGTCTAAATCACGCAGTTCAATACCATTGATTTTCAAGCTTCCTTCATAAGGCATGAAACCAAGAATGGCATTGATCAAACTTGTCTTACCCGCACCACTTGGGCCAACTAATGCCGTTGATTGGCGAGTATTCAGTGCGAACGAGATAGGGCCAACCAGTTGAACACCTTCAGGGCTCAACACTTTTAGATCTTGAGCTTCAATATTGATGCCTTGAGCTGGGTCTAGCTGAGTGTCACCTGATTTAACCTTAGTGATGTCGGTTTCTAGGAACTCAACAATACTCTCGGCTGCGCCAACCGCTTGTTGCTTCGCGTGGTAGAAAGTACCTAAGTCACGCAGAGGTTGGTAAAACTCTGGCGCCAAGATAAGGATAAACAGACCCGCGAATAGCGTAATACCAACGCCGTAGTGGCCGAAGTTAAGCTCGCCGATGTAAGTGAAACCAAAGTAAACCGCCGTCATCGCAATCGAGATAGACGTGAAGAACTCAAGCACAGCAGACGATAAGAAAGCGATCTTCAATACATCCATGGTGCGAGTTCTGAACACCTCAGATGCACCTTTCAATACTTCTGTTTCAGAGCTAGTGCGGTCGAAAAGACGAATGGTTGTCATGGACTGCAAACGGTCGTAAAAGTGACCTGAAAGACGCTGAAGCGCTTTGAAGTTTTTACGGTTTGCGTCTGCGGCTTTCATACCCACCAATGCCATGAACATCGGTACCAGTGGCGCAGTCAGCAAGAAGATAAGGCCGGCTGCCCAGTTTACTGGGAATACCACAACCAAAATAATGAATGGAATCAGTACCGACAAAGACATCTGTGGCAAGTAACGTGAGAAGAAGTCTTGCATGTCTTCAACTTGCTCTAGCAACAGCGTTGCCCACGTACCGGCAGGCTTACCTTTGATGTAAGCAGGGCCGAGTTCGCGTAGCTTGTCTAAAATGAGCTGCCTAATGTAGACACGGATCTGTTCACCACAGCGATAACCTGCGATTTCACGACCCCATGTACAGCCCGCACGGCCAACGACCGATAATGCCAAGCCAGCAAAATGACCAACCAGTTCAGATTTATCGACATTCTCGATGATCAACTGGTGAAGAATAGAGGCGAGAAGCGCTGCTTGAGCAATTAAAAACACACTTGAAAGTACGCCAAGGCTAATCGCAATCATAAGCCAGCGTTTTGCTAACTTACTTTGTTGCTTAAGCCACTTATTCAAGCTGCGTTGTTTTTTCTTATCCATTATGAAGGCTTAATGATAATTATTATTCGTTGAGGGCGGCTAGTATACAAAAGAAAGCCCAGTGGATATACCACTGGGCTTTAGGGATTTACAACAAAATGTGATGACGCCCTGCATCTACTGAGGCGAGAGCACCGATAATCAAATCTGCAATCTCAGATTTACTTATCGTTAATGCCATCTAGGAAGCGTTCAGCATCAAGAGCAGCCATACAACCTGTACCAGCAGAAGTGATTGCTTGGCGGTAGTTGTGGTCCATTACATCACCCGCAGCGAATACGCCTGGGATGCTTGTTTGTGTCGCGTTACCTTCAAGACCAGACTGAACGATGATGTAGTCATCTTTCATATCTACTTGGCCTTTGAAGATTTCAGTGTTCGGTTGGTGACCGATAGCGATGAACGCGCCCATTACGTCGATATCTTCTGTCTTGTCAGACTGAGTATCTTTAATACGAACGCCAGTTACGCCCATATCGTCGCCAAGAACTTCGTCTAGCGTGCGGTCAGTGTGAAGAACAATGTTGCCGTTCTCTACTTTGTCCATTAAACGCTTAACAAGAATCTTTTCAGCGCGGAACGTGTCACGACGGTGAATTAGGTGAACTTCAGACGCGATGTTAGATAGGTAAAGTGCTTCTTCAACTGCAGTGTTACCACCACCAACAACCGCTACTTTCTGGTTGCGGTAGAAGAAACCATCACACGTAGCACAAGCAGAAACGCCGCGGCCTTTGAATGCTTCTTCAGACTCTAAACCTAGGTACTTAGCTGATGCACCCGTTGAGATGATCAACGCATCACACGTGTACTCGCCAGAATCGCCTTTAAGACGGAAAGGGCGGTTTGATAGGTCGACTTCGTTAATGTGGTCGAACAGGATCTCTGTTTCAAAGCGCTCTGCGTGCTCTTTCATGCGATCCATCAATGCTGGGCCTGTTAAACCTTCAGCATCACCCGGCCAGTTTTCCACTTCTGTTGTGGTTGTAAGCTGACCACCTTGCTGCATACCAGTAACCAGAACTGGGTTTAGGTTTGCACGAGCAGCGTAAACTGCAGCTGTATAGCCAGCAGGGCCAGAACCAAGAATCAATAAATTACAGTGCTTTACGTCGCTCATGAGGACTCCGAAATTGAATTTGTTTTAATTTATAATCGCTTAGGATTGTATGGAAAATATGGAGGCAATAAAAGGTTAAACAAGGGCTGAAGTGTAATTAATCGTTATAGTTTAGAACTTAATCGAGACAAACGTTTTCGTGGCTGGAAGATCCGTGAAAGCACTTAAAGGCTTTGGGGTTTTTGAGTGTGAGATTATGGGTGTGTTCGGTCGGCTAGATGAGGTCTTATTCCCTTAATCAACCTCAGCTTTTTATTATTTGAAGTCGACTTAGCATGAGTTTGTATGTTTTGTGTACGTGAGTATTGTTGCGAGTTTTAAACTCATAGTTCGACAGAAACGTTTTAGTGATTTTTGCCTAGCTTAATATCCTTATTCTGAAAAATATTTTATTTGCTTCGCGATAGCGCCCTACTCGGAATAGTGAAGATTGATAGTAAGGGGCGATCACGAACAAGGTAAGGTTTAAGCATATGCCGCGAAGCACATTTTACCTTAGTTATCGAATCGGTGATTCGCTGCTGACTGCACTAAACACTTAATTATTTCTTCAGACTAGATTTATTTCATTACTTGTATATTATCGAAAAGTCTTTTTAGTTTAGGGTGTTATCGTGATTTTATCTGGTTTTTCGTTTTCTGGTTATCGCAGCTTTGGAGGAGAGGAAAAAGCGGTTATTGCTCCACTTCAAAAGATCAATTTCCTAATTGGAGCAAACAACGCTGGCAAATCTAATGTAATGAGAATTGTCAGTGAACATAGTTCACTCTTTGATAAACACCAAACTAATTTTGATGTATTAGATACCCCTCAAATTGGTACGGGCAAGTTTCAGTTTTCAATCGCAGTATCCAAGCAACAAGTTTCTGAACTAGCTAGTGGAATGATCAGGGACAAGTCTTACCATAGTAGAATTCAATACCTAGAGTGGCTATTTAGCACTGATTTATTTGAGCATCTAGAAGGAGAGGAAACCCTAACTTGGTTTAATATTGATAATCTTGGCCCAAATATACATACTTCTTTGGATGAAAAATTAGCTCGCGATTTAACAAAGCCTAGAGGTTTTAGTTGGACAGATTTAAGTGTAAGTATTAATGGGTCACACTATTCAAATGAATTTTCCAACATACCTAATGTACTCGGAAGGCTATCATCGGCAAAGCCAAATATTAGGTTTAACTCAGTAATCATACCTGCTATACGGCAGATAGGTGCAGCTAATACTCAGTTATCGGATCACTCTGATTTTAGTGGGGCTGGGATTATAGAGCGATTACAAAAACTAGAGCGCCCGTCCATTGGAACAAACCAAGAAGACAAGAAGAAATTCGAAAAGATTAATGTATTCTTGCGCTCGGTTCTTGAAAATGATAGCGCCACTCTTGAAATTCCACATGATCGTTCAATGATAATCGTGCACATGGATGGAAAAACACTACCATTAGAGTCATTGGGTACAGGTATTCATGAAGTTGTAATATTAGCCGCGGCTGCCACAATGCTTGAAAACACCGTAGTGTGTATTGAAGAACCAGAACTTCATTTACACCCAATCCTCCAGCGCAAATTAATCAACTACCTAAATACCGCTACAAACAACCAGTATTTCATTACTACGCACTCAGCACACCTGCTTGATGCAACCGAAGCGCAAATTTTCCATGTTTATCTCGAGGATGGGATATCAAAAGTAAATACTGTATCTAACACTCGTGAGCGTTCTGAACTGTGCGCTGAATTAGGGTACAAGGGGTCTGACATTTTGCAGGCCAACTGTGTCATTTGGGTTGAAGGGCCTTCTGATAGAACGTACTTGAATTATTGGATAGCAGCAAAGGCTCCAGATCTTACTGAAGGAATCCACTATTCCATTATGTTTTATGGTGGCCGCCTTGCTAGTCATCTTACAGGCAATGATCCCGAAGAACTTGCAGAGCACGAGGAAGAACTTATTTCACTGAGAAAGCTCAACCGGAATAGCATCATTATGATTGACAGTGATAAATCGGCATCGAGAAAGCACCTTAATGAAACAAAGAAGCGACTACGTGATGAATTTGACAAAGGGCCAGGGTTCGCATGGATAACAGAAGGTAGGGAAGTTGAAAACTACCTCGATGATGATCAGGTTGAAGATAGCGTAAAAGCTGTACATCCACAAACTGCATTATCTTTACTAGCTAAAGGTAAGTGGGCAAATCTACTTGAGTTCAAACACATAACTAAATCACGCAATGGTAAGAAACCCACACCGACTGCAAGCAAAGTTAAAGTTGCCAATCACTATGTAAAGACCCACGTAGCTGATTTGTCAGTTTATGATTTGAATAGAAGAGTAACTCAACTAGTTGAATTTATTGATAAATCAAATGGTATTGAAAGATAACATAAAGCTCAATTGCCAATCCTAAAGTTAGCTTTAAAACAACTCTGGGGTATAAATATGCAAGGAAGAAAGCCTGACATTTGTGAACACATGTCGTTTATCTCGAAGTTACATCCACTTCTATAGCGAACGTAGCTTCATGCTCTCGCTTGTCCGAAACCACTTAGTAAATTCCCTTCGTAACATGTAACTTCAAACATCTTCGACACCAAAAGAACAATCAACTCGTTCCTTTAAAATAAATGAACCATTTGGGGCGGCCGAGTTCCCCCCGAACTCGACCTGTTCCAGACGCGCAAGCAAAGGCGTGTGGATTCTGGCGTACTCATAAATTAACCAATTCCAGTTTGTTGTGTAAATAATCAATAGCTTGGCAACTGATAGGTTGGTCGTATTTCGATGTGCAAAAACATACAAATAAAGTATGCCGAAGTAGGGGGATGAGCCTAGATGCTGCGGCTGACGTATTAGTGGGTAATTGCTGACAAAATAATAAACACAGCGCGCTAGTTAATAATATCGTTAAATTTGATTTTATAGGTGTTTATAACTAGCTAGTGAAGTGTGCTAGTTTTAAGAGTTGGTCATCTTTTATTCTGGTGTTATACACTGCTTTTGATTTTAAACTTGGTTTTACAATCTGAATTATTAATTCTGGCGGGATAAATGATTGTTTATTGTTGATTTGGCAAGATCTTCAAGTATCCTTTTATGTAAACAAAACGTTAAATGTCGAAAGTAAATTAACAATCATTAAGGAGTCGATGATGTTACACGCTCACGAAAACACCCTACATATTACCCATCTCAGTAACCACGCGGTTAAGGAGCTGTCACCTTCTTTCTCTAAGCTACCTAGCACAGAGCACGCAGACGGACAGTACCGATTGAGAAGGTACTCTGTGGTTGAATTCAGTAATGGACAAGTCGTTGAGCTAGACAAACATAACTTCGTTCAGTCTGAAGACATCAATCACTTTCAAGGTGATGTTGTTCGTCAATTCGAGCCAATTGAAGCACCCATTCTAAGCAGCGAAGGCATGCAAGAGATGTGTGAACTGTTTATTGAAACCAACGGGCTTGAAGACGGACAAGAAATTGAAATCCACCAAATTCGTATCGCTGCCATTTTTGAAGAGACACAGGTTGCGCCAGAAGGTGTGCACCAAGATGGCTTCGACCACATCGCGTTAATTGGCGTGAACCGACACAACATTGTTGGTGGCGAGATCATGCTGTACCAAGATTCACATGAAGCACCGTTCTTTAGAAAAGTGCTTGAAGACGGCGAAGTTGCAATGCTTGCAGACAGTAAGCTATGGCACAACGCACAGCCAATTCGCACCATAGACCACGATGAGATGGGTTACATGGATGTGTTTGTTCTAACGGCTAAGGATGCGCGCAATGTCCTTCACTCTTAATGATGTACGCCAGCAGTTCAGTGCGTTAGGCCAATACCACGACGGTAAGCCCGTTACTTTCTTTGATGGCCCGGGTGGCTCTCAGGTTCCTGAGAATGTTCTAGCGTCAATGACAGAATACCTTGGTCACTTTAATTCCAACTTGGGCGGTCACTACTTTTCGAGCCAGAAGACGACAGGCTTGATGCAGCAAGCGCGAGAGTCGGTGCAAGCGTTATTGAATGCTGAATCTTCTGGCAATGTTGTTTTTGGTGCCAACATGACCTCGCTGACATTTCAGCTTAGCCGAGCGATCAGCCGTGATTGGCAAGCTGGCGACGAAGTGATTGTTACTGCGCTAGACCACTACTCGAATGTATCGAGCTGGCAACAAGCAGCAGACGATAAAGGTGCGATTGTTCGTCAAGCTCGTGTTGACGAGTCGGATTGCAGCCTAGACATGGCGCACTTTGAGTCGTTACTGAACGAAAAAACCAAGCTGGTTGCCGTGACGTTTGCTTCAAATACCACTGGCTCGATTGTTGATATGGCGAAAGTTATTGAACTTGCACATCAGCACGGTGCTCAGGTTTATGTTGATGCGGTTCATTATGCGCCACACCATTTGATTGATGTTCAGCAGTTGAACTGTGACTTCTTAGCGTGTTCGGCTTACAAATTTTTTGGCCCTCACGTTGGTATTGCTTACGTGGCGCCTCAATGGCTACATACGTTAAAGCCATATAAGGTTGAGCCTGCCACTAACATCGGGCCTGGACGTTTTGAAACTGGAACGCAGAGTTTTGAAGGCCTCGCGGGCGTGATTGCTGCGGTGGATTATTTGGCACAGTTTGGTGAGCCAACCGACTCATTACGTTCTCGTCTAGAGCAAAGCTACGCGCTTTATAACAAGCATGAAAGCCAGCTGAGCGAGTACTTCCTAAAACGCTTGGGCGATCTAGAAGGGGTTAAACTCTACGGTAAGACGGAATTTGATTCGAACTTAAGAACGCCAACATTCGCCATCACCTTTGATAACCACTCTCCAGAATTTATCGCTAAGAAGCTGGGCGAGCATAATATCTGTGTGTGGAACGGACACTTCTACGCATTAGGTTTAGTGAAGCAGTTAGGTATTGAAGAGCAGGGCGTAGTACGTATTGGTTGCATGCATTACAACTCGATTGAAGAGATCGACTTGCTGTTCAATGTGCTTGAAGGGATCTTGCGAAGTCACTAGCGAGAAGTAATTAGCAAGAAGCCACTAGCGAGAAGTAATTAGCAAGAAGCCACTAGCACTTAATAGCGACAGAATTAGAAAAGAGCATACTTCTCTCATGAATATTGAGGTGGAAGTATGCTCTTTTTGTTTAATGAACTTATATCTGTTTAGTAAAGTCTACTAAGACAGCTGCTTAACCAGAGCTGCGCCTACAGCGTGAGCACTAGTCGGGTTCTGGCCTGTAATCACTCGCTCATCAACAATCACAAGCTCTTGCCAAGGTTGAACCTTGTTGAAACGTGCTGCACCACGAGCCAGCGACTCTTCCAGTAGGAATGGAATGTCGTTGATGGTACCAAAGTCGATCTCTTCTTCACGTGTAAAGCCAGTCACTGATTTAGAGCTCAGAAGTGTTTCGCCATTGCTCAGCACGATAGGTAGTAGGGCTGCAGGGCCGTGACATACTGCCGCGATAACGCCACCGTCTTGATAATGCTTGGTAGCGATGCTAGCGAATTGCTCATTAGAAGCTAAGTCTGAAAGTAGGCCAAAACCACCTGGGTAGAAGATCGCATCATAGCTGTCTGCATTGATTTGGCTTACTGGAATCGTGTTGTTAATGCGGTTTTGGAAGTCATCATTCGCCAAGATTTCAGCATTAACCATATCTCCTTCAATGTCAGTTCCGTACAGCGGTGCTTTGCCACCATTGATAGAAGCGATGTCGTATTCGAACCCAGCAGCGAGGATCTCTTTCAGAGCGTGGGTAAGTTCTGGAGCGTAAGTACCGTTAGCTTGGTCTGTATCGCCAAGTGTCGCGTGGTTCGTGACTGGAATTAGTATTTTTTTCATGATTCGTCCCTTTGAGCTGCTGTTTTTCTATTTAGATGTTGGCGCTTTTCTCTAAGTACTAGTGCTTAGAGATAGCCAGTGCAATGTGACTTAGCTATCGCCGTCTTGTTACATCTAATACTAGTTCCAAATCATTTAGGTGATAATATGCTTAAAAGGCAAAACATTGTTGCTATATAGCAAAGATAAAACGCGAGTAGATTTAGTATGGATAGCTTTGAAGGGATTAACGAATTCGTTGCGGTTGCCGAATGCCACGGTTTTTCCGCGGCCGCTAAGCAGTTAGGTTGCAGTACCAGCCATGTGAGTCGACAAGTTTCAAGGTTAGAAGAGCGAGTTGGGGTGGCTTTGCTTGCTCGTTCAACGCGCATGGTGAGCCTGACTGAGTCGGGACATACTTACTACCAACAGTGCAAAGATTTAGTGATTGGGCTGCAACAAGCCAATGAGCAAGTTACGTCTCAACAGACTCAGCTGAGCGGTACATTGCGTGTTAGTGCCGCGGGCGCATTTGCCGAGAACCATGTTGCGGCAGCGCTGATGGATTTTGCAAAGTCTCATCCAGATCTAACCATTGAAATGAACTTCAACACCAAGATGGTGAACTTTATTGAAGACGGTATCGACTTCGCGATTCGTTACGGTCGGTTAGATGACTCAGGGCTGGTGGCAAGAAAGTTGGTTGATCGCCCAATGGCAGCGGCGGCGAGCAAAGCGTATATCGATCAATATGGTGCGCCCGCTCATCCGGAACAGTTAAAACAACACAGCTGTATTATTGCTAATAGTGACCAATGGCTGTTTGAGCAAAATGGAAAGCCATTGAATGCGGTAAGAGTGCATGGTCGTTGGAGAAGTAACAATTCAAGCGCGGTTCTGAAAGCGTGTGAAGAGGGGCTTGGCGTTGTGTATCTTCCTAGAAGCAGTTTTAATGGTGGGCTAACCAATGGCAAGCTGGTTCCTGTGCTAGAAGAGTATTGGGGTTCGGGTACAAGCAGTTGGATTGTTTATCAGAACCGGCGCTTTCTGCCTCAACGAGCACGGCTAGCGATAGATTTCTTAGTCGATTATTTCTCTGGCTGGGATGAGTAAAAAGTGCGATTGAAGTTCGTGGTGAGCAGCTTGTGTGCTTCAACTGATGTGAAAAATAAAAAATTGAATCATTACATAGTCATAGGTTATCTATTTCTGTTTTTTGGCGCGCGTAATCAGATTGAGAGACTTGTCTACTTTTACTAAGTCGTGCTAGCGATTGAATTGTAGAGAAGCGGTCAGCAGTACGATATACTACGGTTTGTATTAATGTCCCTAAGCGCGTAAGAGATTATATGGAAGCGTTGGCAGGGCGTGTTGTTATGCTCCATTTTATGAAGTGTAGCTAGATTGCGGAGTTGGCAATGTTTTCTATAAATTTCGAATCCACTTACGGTGTGATAATCATTCAAGATATGAATGTGGTTAGTGTCGATGCTAACTATGCTCGTATTTATGGTTACCAATCTCCCGAAGAATTATTGGCCAATATTGACAGCTTTCTGGATCTAATTCCTGAAGAGTTCCATGTTCTCGCCTATCAAAACTATCTTGAAACGGTTAGTGGTCAACGAGACCCACAAGTTCACACCTTTACCAATGTGGACCGCAACGGCAGAGAGTTTACGGTTTTTTCTATTGATCATGTCACAGAGTGGCAGGGAAGACCGGCGCTACAAGTGACCGTTATTGACCTTAGCCCAGCTATTCAGCTGCAGAATATTGTCCGCAAACAAGACCAAATGTATCGCGATATGATCATGCAATCGGGGCAGGGAATATTGGTACACCGAGATTTTAAACCTTTGATGGTTAACCAATCTTGGGTGAACTTACAAGGTGGCAAGTCGATAGAGCAGGTATTGCAGCTCGACTCTATTCTTGATTTGGTGCCAAAACAAAACGTAGAAAGTATTTATCAACGTTACCAGACTGTCATGTCGGGTGAGCCGTCGGGTACCAGTAATGTGGTTGAGAATATCGGCTTGGATGGTGTCCATCGATTTTTCAATATCTATGACAACGCAGTTATCTGGGAAGGTAAGCCAGCCATGCAGGTTGTGCTTGAAGATGTCACCCAGAAAGTGATGTTAGAAAAGCAGCTCGTGCATCAAGCGAATTACGATGAGATGACGGACTTACTCAATCGTCGAGCTATTTATGAGTGGTTTAGAGAACACATGACCTCTGACAATCACCTTTTGTGTATGCTGCTCGATATTGATGATTTTAAATCGATTAATGATATATACGGTCACATGGTCGGTGACGAGGTGATCTGTGCGTTGGCTAATATTACTAAGCGCAGTGTTGAAAGTGTGGGCGGTGTTGCGGGTCGCTGGGGTGGTGAAGAGTTCATCGTCTTCCTTCCAAATGCAACGTCAGAAATGTCACATGAAATCTCTGAACAAATTCGTCAACAGTTTAATCAAGCAGAGTTTAAAATCGACGAACAGACTCGATTCAATTCGAGCGTTAGTATTGGTATGAGTGATAGCCTTGCGTGTGAAGAGCGCATGACGATCGATGCCTTGGTTAATCTCACCGATCAATCACTCTATCGAGCTAAAGCCAATGGTAAAAACTGTGTGGATGGAGATATGGTCGCGCTCTAGTCTTTTCTCTTTACTCTTTTAAAGCGGATCGTCCTATCTGAAAAAAATGCCCTGAAGCAGAAGCCTCAGGGCGTTTTTGTTTCTCACTTGTGATGGTGCTCTGCTGGTTAAGCAGATACCTCAACTTCGTAAGAACCAAATTTACGGATGTTAATCACGCCCGTATCTAGGATTAGGTATTGGCCTTTTATGCCTTGCAGCACACCAGATACCTCAGGGTTCTTATCAAAGTTATGAGAAACAATCTTCACTGGGTGCTGCTCTACTGGGTAGCTCAGTGAGGTGATGTTCTCACTCAACACTTCGATAGCATCATCACCGAATTTTGCTTTGATCTCTTGGATCTTATCTTCAACCAATGGAAGCAGCTCTTTTGCTTTCTCTACCAGTTCCATGTCGTCGCCATCGCCTTTCAGCAGTGTGCGCCAGTTGGTTTTATCGGCAATGTGTTTTGCTAACTCAACTTCAATCAGGCCAGAGATTTGGCGAGTTTTTACTTTAAGGATCGGTAGGCCTTGTGTGGCGCCTTGGTCAATCCAGCGAGTAGGGATCTGCGTGTGACGAGTGATACCTACTTTTAGGCTTGATGTGTTCGATAGGTAAACGAAGTGATCAACCATGCAGTTTGCTTCACCCCATTCAGGCTCACGACAGGTGCCTTCATCGTAGTGGCAAGTCTCTGGCTTCATGATGCACATGTCGCAACTTGCTAGCTTTTTCATACACACAAAGCAGTGGCCTTGAGAGTAACTCTTCTTGGTTTTCTTGCCACAAGAGCAGCAAAAAATATTGCCAGTGTGGGTGAGGTTGATGGTTTTACCAATCAGAGGGTTTAGTTCTACAAACTCTTCGCCTACAGGCAAACGGTAGGTTACCGCGCCATCAAGGGAAGCACTCATCTTCTTGAGTGTTCCTTTCGCTAATAAAGACATGACATTACTCGTTGTATTTTGATTATTATTTCGCCGACTCGTTTGCGCTGTGAGCAGGCAGTACGGTTAGCGATGATTATGCGATGAGTATAACAAATGGCGCCTAATTTTATACGCAATAATACTTGATTCTCGGCGTAAATAATTAGCATGAAATATAAGCATAAAAATATAGTATGACATTTTGTTCAGGCGTGATATAACGTTTTTTAGTAAATTTTTGGTATTAAGATCACTAATTTACTTCACTTATTTTATATCGTGAAATCCCAAAGATAGGGATATATGCCGGAAGCTTAGATGTGAAGTGGATCCATAAGATAGTCATCTTTTTAGTTATCGCGACGCTTGCCATAGTGCAGTACTACCGTGTTAGCGGAAATCGCGTGATAACGGCAATTACACCAGACAAATATGAGTTTATTGCAACCAGTGATCAGGTCGATAGAGGCGTGAGTACGTCTCAATTATCCTTCGCTAATGGGCAGTACATTCTTGATTGTGAACTGAAAGAGTCTGAGTACCCTTGGCCTTATTGTGGCTTGTCGATTCGTATTGACCCAGATATCACGGTTGGCCTCGACCTTTCCCAGTATCACACTTTTAGAGTCAACATCGATTACCACGCGGAAGCGGATTCTAGCGGCCGTTTGCGAACCTACCTACGCAATTACAACCCTGCTTATTCGGTTCCGGATAATGAGTACACGCATAAGTACAATGGCATGGAGTTTTCGCCAGGTGTCGATGGCGGCGTGATTGAAATACCGATTAAAAATCTTCAAGTGATGACATGGTGGCTTGCAGATAATGACATCGCGCTAGAGCACTCTGCTCCCGAGTATTCCAACGTAAATATGGTGGAGTTCGCGACGGCATCAGGCGCAAAACTTGGGCATCATCGCATTGTTATTCGTAGTATCGAATTTGAGGGCTCTTACATCACCGGCGAGAGCTTGTTCTTAATCTTGCTGTTTGTTTGGGTTGGTACTGGCACCATATTCTTAATTTCAGAGTTACATAACTCGCGCAAACGTATGGTGATTGCCGAGAAAAGACATCACCATCTTAAGAACGTTAACCGAGCATTAAGAGAGCAAAACTTTGAGTTCTCGGAAATGGCGCATCGTGATGAATTGACCGGAATCCTTAACAGGCATGCGATTCGAGACTGGCTGAAGATGCAGTCACAACATGTCAAACAAGGGCACGGTAAGTTAAGCATGCTCTATCTTGATATTGATTACTTCAAGAGTGTGAACGACAAATACGGCCATCAAATGGGTGACCATATTCTAAGAGAATTTAGTATGGTGGTCGGTAGTGCAATCAGCCCGACAGATAAATTGGTGAGATGGGGTGGTGAAGAGTTCATTGTTTTTTGCCCTGAGACTGATCTTGGCGAAGCGCAAAGAAAAGCTGAGAAAATTCTCCTCTTAGTTAGCCAACATCTTTGGGTTCATGGTGACCCACTGACCTGCAGCATTGGTGTTGCTGAAATGAAGCAAGAGAGGGTGACAGAGACGATTGCTCGCGCTGACGAGGCGCTCTATCAAGCTAAACACTCAGGACGCAATCAGGTGATCTTGAGCCACTAATCTGCAAATTGTTTTGATTATTTTATAAGCCACACGTGCATATGTGACGTGTGGCGTTTTTGTGGGCGCTGTATGAGTTTACTCTCTAGAGTTTTTGTTGGTTTGTTTGGATAACGTATTGAAATGATCTCATTGTTCTTTAAGTGTTTGCTTGGTTCTGCAGCGGTTTTGTTGATTGCACTGTTGTCGAAAAGTAAGAGTTTTTACATATCAGGGCTTGTACCTTTGTTTCCTACTTTTGCCTTGATTGCTCATTACATTGTCGGCACAGAGCAAACCATGGTAGAGCTGCGTACTACCGCACTGTTTGGCCTGTTTTCTCTGGTGCCATACGCGGCTTATTTAGGGGCGGTGTATGTGTTTAGCTATCGCTACAGCTTAGTGTCGACTCTGTCGCTGGCAACAGTGGTGTGGGTGCTGTGCGCCTCTATGTTGCTTATCGGCTGGACGCGTGTTGTGCCGAGTGTGGCGTGAGAGATGGCTTTTAGAGCGGGAATGGTTTCTTTATAGGTATGCAAACACCCAAACAAAAAAGGTGGCGAGGAGCCACCAAAAAGGGAAATCGTTTTATTCTTCTTTTTAAATGCCCGCTTAGTGATAACCTCAAGTAAATGATGGCTTCACATTGAGTGGGCATTTTTATACTGGCTGAGCGGGGGAACTGCAGCCAGTGTCGTCAGAGCATTTGCTTATGCAGATCTCTTATCAGTGTTTATTACCAGAAGATCCAAGCGAACAGTGTTAACACTAGGATACAAACTAGGTTTAGAACCATACCAATTCGCATCATCTCTTTCTGCTTGATATGACCTGAGCCAAATACAATCGCGTTTGGTGGTGTTGCAACAGGTAACATGAAGGCACAAGATGCAGCGACAGCGATTAATGCAGACAGGATAACTGGCGACATACCTAATGCTTCAGCAATGGTGGCGAATACAGGTACTAACAATGCTGCACTTGCTGTGTTACTCGCAAATTCTGTTAGGAATACCACGAACGCGACTACCGCTAGAATTGTTAGCAGAACGCCTGCTGTCTCTAGGAAACCACTTAATGAATGCGCTAGGAATACACTGGTGCCAGTCGCTTTAAGGATGTTACTTAGACAGATACCACCACCGAATAGAATCAATACACCCCAGTCGGTTGTCTTCTCAACATCTTTCCATTCCACTGCTCTAGAAGCTCCAAGCAGTACGATTGCACCAATTGCAACTAAGCTATCGAACTTAGAGAAGCCGCCGATCATTGCGTTGATTGGTTTACCGAAAATCCACAGAGTCACGGTGAGTAGGAAGATAGACAGTGTGATTTTCTTGCTGTTTGTCCATTCTACTGGCGCGTGGTCTAGCTCGAACTTATGGTTAAGTTTTGGCTTGGTCATCACGTAAAGAATCAACATTGCGATTGGCAATAGAATCATCGAGATTGGTAGGCCAAGTGCCATCCACTCTGTGAAGCTAAGGCCAACTTCTGCTGCAGCGATAGCGTTCGGTGGGCTACCTACTAGGGTTGCGATACCACCGATAGACGCACAGTAAGCGATACCTAGTAGCACGAACACGTAAGTATTGCGGTCTTCGCTTTGGTCTACTTTGTTCATGATACCAAGAACCAGAGGAAGCATCATTGCGGTTGTTGCTGTGTTAGAAATCCACATCGACAAACCAGCACTCACACCGAATAGCATGAATACCGCGACCGACATTCTGCCTTTTGCGATCAACAGAACTTTGTCAGCAATCGCTTTATCAAGTTCTTGCTTGTTTAGCGCGGCAGCAAGAGCAAAACCACCCATAAATAAGAAGATGATTGGGTTAGAGAAGTTCGCCAATGCCGCGGGTGTGTTGAAGACACCAAACAGGACAGCCAAGAGTGGAACAAGCAGAGCGGTGATGCTGACATGAATAGCTTCGGTTAACCATAGAACCGCAACGAACACGAGAATACTCAAACCAGTATTGACTTGTGATTCGAAAGGAAGGGTGTTGAGCAAGAGTGCGAATAGCGTGAAATTACCAATTAATATCATGCTGTTGCGGGTAAACAACCAGTGTTTCAGTGTAGTAACAAGTGCCGTCATAAGGCGCTCCTTTTGTTTATCCTCGTTTATGGATGCACTTGCTTCATAGAGCTGTGCTTATTGTTTTTCGAGGAATATTGACTTCATGTAGGGTTGGGCTTTGTTGAGGGAATGTTACTTAAGTTAATAAAGGGGCGTTGGTGTGTTTTTGTGTAACAGTAGGGAAATGTGAGGCAACAAATTCAAAATGTGTAGATTTCTACACATCGGTCTCTGAAGGGGCAGAAATAGGGCTTGGAATTGGTGATATTTCTTGTTTTGGGCTAGGTTGAATCGGCTCTTTCGGGCCAAGGAATTTCGGGGTTGTACCCATAATATATAGGTCGAGGAAGGCTTTGGTACGAGCAAACACTTCACGTAAACGTATTGATGTTCCAGAGTGGTGAGTCGGCCCGGAAACCGCCAAACATTGCGCGTGAATGTCATATGAGTTGGCGATGAATAGCGCTCGTTCACAGTGGAATTTTTGAGTGATGATTAGGAAGTTGTCGGTATCGAAGATCTTTTTCGCACGAACAATCGAGTCTAAGGTTCTAAAGCCCGCGTAGTCGAGGTTGATACGTTCATCAGGAACCCCCGCTTTTAACAAGTCGCGCTTCATTGTCCATGGCTCATTGTAAGAGCGGTGAGCGTTGTCGCCACTTAATAAAAATTGGTCTACTTTTTCACGGTCGAACAGTTCTATTGCCGCTTCAATACGATGTTTGTAATAGTCGTTGAGCGTTCTACCCAAGTATTTGCTGGTACCCAGCACGACGGCAACCTCTACTTCTGGCACCTCATCGATGTCATAGATGATGCGGTCTTCGGCTTGCCACGAAACCCAATAATCGATCGCAATAACTGTAGCGCTGCCTATCAAGAACACAATGAAAGCGCCATACAGAAAACCTTGCAGTTTTTTGTATGCTTTTACTAAGTAGTTACGGCAAATGTGAGAATCGAATTTCACTCTCGGCATAGTCCCTTGACTGAGCATTATTTTTTGAGTGCTCGATAATACCAAATAAAAATGAGAAAAATCAGTTAAAAAGACAAGACAATGTAAAGAAAAAAGCCCCTGCAATGGCAGAGGCTCTTGTAAGAGTGGTATTTGAGAACAAGTACGCTCTATTAGAATGCAGTACGCTTGTAGCGACGGTAAACCGGCTGCCAGAAGTGCTGGTCAATCGCTTGTTGTAGTGCTTCTTCAGTGATTTCTAGTGCAACACCTTGTTCAATTGCTTTCTTACCAACGGCAAAAGCAATCTTCTTAGATACAGTGTGGATCTCTTCCAGTGGTGGAAGTAGAGCACCAGAACCATTGATTGCTAGTGGAGAACACGTCGCAAGTGCACGGCTCGATTCCATTAGCATTTCGTCAGTGATACGTGAAGCGTTCACAGCCAACACACCAAGGCCAATACCTGGGAAGATGTAGCTGTTGTTACACTGAGCTATTGGGTAAGTTGTGCCGTTGTGAACCACTGGCTCAAATGGGCTACCTGTTGCGACTAGTGCTTTACCATCTGTCCAACGAATGATGTCGTTTGGTGTTGCTTCAACACGGCTTGTTGGGTTCGATAGTGGGAACACGATAGGGCGTTCGCAGTGAAGGTTCATCTCTTTGATGACTTCTTTGCTGAATAGACCCGGTGCACCAGATACACCAACCAATACTGTTGGTTTTGCGTGACGAACAACGTCTAGTAGAGAGAAACCAGTACCATCGCTTTCCCAGTCTTTAGTGTTCGCGTTGGTTTGAACTAGGCGCTGTTGGAAATCAAGCAGGTTCTGCATGCCTTCCTGTAGTAAGCCCCAACGGTCAACCATGTATACTTGAGAGCGCGCTTGCTCGTCGCTGATACCTTCAGACACCATTTGAGCGATGATTGCTTCTGCGATACCACAACCTGCAGAGCCTGCACCCAAGAAGGTGATACGTTGGTCTGAAAGTTTGCTGTTTGCTGCTTTACATGCTGCAAGTAGAGAGCCCACAGTTACCGCTGCTGTACCTTGGATATCATCGTTGAAACAACAGATGCGATCTTTATAGCGCTCAAGTAGAGGCATTGCGTTCTTCTGTGCGAAATCTTCGAACTGAACTAGCGCATCAGGCCAACGACGTTGAACGGCTTGGATGAACTCTTCAACGAACGCATCGTAATCAGCACCTGTGATACGAGGGTGACGCCAGCCCATGTACATTGGGTCAGCAAGACGTTGAGGGTTATTTGTACCAACATCTAGCACGATTGGTAGCATGTAAGCTGGGCTGATGCCGCCACACGCTGTGTACAGTGCTAGTTTACCGATTGGAATACCCATGCCACCGATACCTTGGTCTCCCAAACCAAGAATGCGCTCACCGTCCGTAACCACGATAACTTTAACATTGTGGTTTGTCGCATTATTCAGTAGATCATCGATACGATCGCGGTTCGGGTAAGAGATAAACAGACCACGACCACGACGGTAGATATTTGAGAAGTTCTCACATGCTGCGCCAACCGTTGGCGTGTAAATGATAGGCATCATTTCAGAGATGTGGTTTTGAACTAAACGATAAAAAAGCGTTTCATTAGTGTCTTGGATGTTACGAAGGTAGATATGCTTATCCATATCACTTTCGAAGTTACAATATTGTTTATATGCACGTCCAACTTGCTCTTGGATTGTTTCCGTTGTTTCCGGTAACAAACCTTCAAGGTTAAAAGAGCTACGCTCTTCAGCAGTGAATGCGCTGCCTTTGTTTAGAAGGGGTGTACTTAGTAGAGCAGGACCAGCATAAGGGATATATAGAGGGCGTTTATCGTTGTTCATTGGATGCCTAATATGGGAGAAAGGGTAACTGAAAAATGATAACGGTTTAGTTATTCAATTGTAAATAGTTTCTCCCCGATCTTGGCAAACAAAATGATATTCTTTCTCCTATCCCACAGTTATCGAATTCTAACGTCATAATTCGTTATACTTTGCTCACATTTTTTCGCGGCTCTCTCTTTTTATGTCTCAACTTCCCATCGATAGCTATCAAAGTACTTTCCATCAACAGATCGCCGATTCTCACCTTGTTGTAGAAGCTGAAACCGGTTCGGGTAAATCAACGCGCCTGCCAATTTGGGCATCTCAACATGGGCGTGTGCTAGTGGTAGAACCAAGAAGAATCGCTTGTACATCGTTAGCTAAGTTTCTAGCGAAAGAATCGGGTGAGAAGCTGGGCAGCAAAGTGGGTTACGCCATCAAGCTTGAAGCACAATACAATGAGCAGACTGATGTAGTGTTTGTTACGCCCGGTATTGCCTTACGTTGGTTAGCGGAAGACGGGTTAGCGAGTTTTGATGTAATTGTCGTGGATGAATTTCACGAAAGGCGTTGGGACATCGACTTGCTGGTGGCGATCCTCAAGCAGAAGGCGAGTCACCGTTTGGTCATCACATCGGCAACCATCGAAGGGGAGCGCCTCGCTGGTTATCTACAAGCGAACAGGATCAGTTGTGAGGGACGAACTTATCAGGTTGATATCGAGCACAGAGCAAATGAGTCTAGGGCTTTGCCAGATAGTCGGCATCTAGAGCAACGCATCGCTGAAGAGGTGAATCATCAACTTATTGCATCGCACGGCGATATCTTGGTTTTCCTTCCGGGCAAGAAAGAGATTGTGCAGTGTGAGCAAGCGTTGGCAAAACATCCGGATCTGCAAGTTGTTAAATTGCATGCCTCGGTGAGTGACAAGGAGCGAGACCTCGCGCTATCTGGTCGCAATACGGGTAACGAAGGTGGCAATAGAAACGATGACAGAGGCTTGCGAAAGGTCATTCTCGCGACTAACGTAGCTGAAACCTCGCTAACCATTCCCGATATTGGTGTGGTGATCGATTCTGGATTGGAAAGAAGAACGGTTCAACGTAATGGCAGAACCACTTTGATGCTGAAATCCATATCACGCGCGAGTGCAAAGCAACGTGCCGGGCGTGCGGGTAGGGTAATGGACGGTGTTTGTGTTCGTTTGTATGGTGAGCATGCGGCATTAGAATTAGTCACACCACCTGAATTGCAGCGTGAAGAGTTGACTGAGCCGATGTTGGCAGCGGCATGCAGTGGCTTCACTTTGGAGAGTTTGTCTTTCCTCGATGCCATTCCAGAAAAATCACTACACAGCGCAACACAAACTTTGCTGACGATGGAAGCGATTGACCACGACTATCAAATTACCGAGCACGGCAAAAAGCTATACCCACTGCCGATTGATGCCTTGTATGCCGATATTGTTACCCGTATTAAAACCAAAGCATTGAAAGAGGCGATGGTCGATCTCACCGCCGCATTGTCTGTACCTGCTCGTTTATATCAGTTACCCAATAATGCTGAACACTTAGAAGCGCTCGCCCAGCAAGAAAAAGAGGGCTGTGATTTAACCTTGTTGATTCAGATTGTGCGTGGTCGCGATTATCCGCACCTTGAAATCGACCAACAAGCTTTGGCGGAAGCACAAGGGCTTGCCGAGCAAATGCGTGAAGTGTTTGAGCTCCCTCAGTTGGAAGTTGCCTCTCGTTATCAACGAACAGCACTACTTGAAACCATCATTAAGCTGCATCCTGAATTGGTGTTTGTGCGCCGTTTAAAAAGAAGAGAGGCGTTTGCTAACGGGTCACTAGAGGTAGTACTTGGTCGTCAGAATCGTTTCCCTGATAACGCGCAGGCTATGCTGGTGTTGGATACCCACAGCCTTCCTGGGCGAGGGGTTAAGCAGACACTGACACTCGCAACGACCACTGCGCCAATTGCACTTGAACTGATGGTTGAGGCAGAGCTCGGCGAATGGCAGCAGGGCGAAACCGTGGTCAATGATGAGGGCGTATTTACCGAGATGGATTTGGTGTACGCAGGTTGCACAATCACGACAAAACTGGTTGCAGCAGAAGGTCAGTTGTCTTTAAAACCTATCGTGGATCTGGTGGTAAGTGGTGCTCAGCTTCCTGATTTTGCCAAGGTTCGCACTCAAGAGATAAAGCACTGGCAGTTGTACGTGAAACTTGGGTTGGATGAGCAAACCAAGTTTACCTCCGATATCGAGCAACTGAGTTTTGAATCGTGGTTTATTGAGCAGCTTGAAGTGCTAGGGGTTACCGATGTCAGTGAACTCGAAATGTTTGACGCATCGGACATTCCTTTTGACGGTATCCCTAGTTGGTTATATGCAGAGTTCGCTGAAAAGTACCCGTTCTCACTCACTCTTGCTGACTTGAACTTGGCGGTTGAGTACCTTGTGGGAAGAAAGTTGATTTACGTTCATTATCAGTCGGGTAGTAGAAAAGCACCGCCGAAACGATGGGAGCTACCAACTTGGTCTGGCTGGCGTATTCAGTACAAAAAGGCGAGTCGAATTATTGATATAAAATAGATAGATAAGTTTTATCTCCAAAATATTAATCAAATAGGCGCATATATTATTTTTCGGTGCGCATTATGTTACAAGTTTGATTTTTATATGCCTTTTTAACCAATCAAAAGGTCATAAAAGACTATTGTTCTATATCCTATTGCTATAACGAAAAAGTTGATAGATATTGAGTATATTGTGTTGCCAAAGTGTCGGGGGACATCATGGATAATCAGAAAGAGACGCGTGTAGAGTTTGATTACACAACTTTTCTTGGCGCCTCATGCAGTAAAAAATGGACTTTTCTGGAGGCACTCACCACCATTGCTCCAGTGTTCAGCACCGTTTGGCGAGACAGCATCAAAGAGCTAGCAAGCCCAGAAGATCGCTTATGGCAAATGGCATTGAAATCGATGTCTACACGTAAAAGCGATGAATCAAATATCGTGACTTTGCTTAAGCTTGCCAAATTAGAAGGCATCAATGAACTCAAAGTGGTGATGCCATATTCTCTTGAAGAAGAGCAGATTGAGTACATCGAATCGCGTAGTCATTTAGTGATTGCAGGTAATACTGGAGAAGAGTTTACTATCCGACTGTAAACGTTGGAGCAGTGCCAGCGATGCTCAAACAAGACTGAAAATATACATGTAAAAAGGGCCTCAATGTTGAGGCCCTTTTTGTTTTTGGGTGTTGCTACACATCTGATCTTGATTAATCGACCAGTCCGTAGTCAGCACGCAATACGTCGATGATCTCTTGTTTAGGATTGTCACTCAGTACAATCTCAGCGCCAGTAATCTTTGCTGCGATATCAAGGTAAGTGCGAGAAAGAGACATCAGTGCATCCAATGGCAATTCATTGTCACGCGCTAGCGCTTCACGCTCTGGCATACGCTCTTTATTCAGTAGAATATCAGCGTCAGGGAAGTAGTTAAGTAGGAACTGACGGAAACCTTCTTTTGAGTTTTCAACGATGTTGCCATTGTTGTATTGCTCTGTATCCCAGATACGAGATGAGTCAGGTGTGCCCACTTCGTCCATGTAGATAAGCTTCTCTTTGCCTTGTGCATCGTTCACGTAACCAAACTCAAACTTGGTATCAACGAAGGTTTGGTCTACTTTCTCTAACGCGTCACTGATGACGTTAAAGCCTTCTTTTAAAAGCTTCTCGTAGTGCGCGATATCGCTCTCTTGAGAGAAGTTAAACGCTGCAAAGTTATCTTGGATGTTCTGACGTGTGATGTTTACATCGTCCGCTTCTGGTACACCAGGAATGCCTTTCAAAATACCTTTAGTCGAAGGAGTGATTAGAAGCTCTGGTAGTTTCTTGTCTTTTTCTAGACCTTCTGGCATTTCGATACCACAGAATTCACGCTCACCACTTGCGTACGCACGCCACATTGAACCTGTGATGTATTGACGACAAATCGCTTCAATCATTACTGGGCGAGCTTTTTGTACAATCCATACGAATGGGTGAGGGATATCAAGAATATGGCTGTCAGCAAGACAGTTGTCTTTAAAAAGCTTGAACCAATGGTTAGAGATAGCATTAAGCGCAGCGCCTTTACCAGGAACACCTTTCAGGTTGCCTTCACCACGCCAGATACAATCAAATGCAGAGATACGGTCACTGATCACCATGATAGCTAACGGAGCATCAGGTGCTACGTCGTAGCCTTTCTCTTTAATTAGTCGTTGGCTATCTTCTTCAGTTAACCAGTAAACCGAACGAACCTTGCCACTGTGGACAGGTTTATCAGTGCGGATTGGGAGGTCATCATTTACGGCAAGAACTTGATCAGCGAGGCTCATTTAGACATTCCTATCTTTTATCAAACGTCATACAGAGAAGTGCAATGTGCACATGATTAGACGGGCATTATACCCAATCTAACGTTTGCTTCCAGAGAAAAAGCAAACGTTTGCTAAATCTACTAATCAAATAAAAACCCCTGCCTAACTATCCACCAAATTTAAGGCGAAATGTAGGGCAGGGGAAGGCAGTATATTTGGACTATATTACTGAGCTATCTAGTAGCGCTATGTTGCTTAGTGAATGCGCTCTGAGTTGGCATCCATGAAGAAAACCTCACACTGGAAGCGCATACCTAATGTTCTTAAGTACTGTTGGCTAAATTGATCAATCGATGCGCTAGCAACGATCGCACTCGCATTCTTAGAGCGGATCGCTTTCTCTACTGTTTCAGCTTCGGTCATTTGGTGAGAAGCTTTCATGTGAATAACGCGGTCGCAGCATACGTTATGCTTCTGCAGCTGCTTAGCGGATGGTCTTGGCGTTTGAGCCGTAAATAGTAGCCATTGATGTTGATTGGACAGCAACGCCATTTTTGCAAATAACGTTTCATCAGTTGAATGATGAGCTGAGCGAGAAACTGATGCAAATGCGCCGTGAATTAGCGGGCTAGAGTGTTGTGCTTTAACGTGTGCTTGAATCATTTTGCTGTCCTTATATACATGCTGTATGTGTATACAGTAGTTTTTGTTGCTTATAAGATCAAGCGCTTTTTGCGGGATTATTGGACGATTTCTTATGGTGAAATGAAGTTTGTGCTTATAAGTTTATGAAATTAAATGATAAATTAAATTTGAATGATTTTGCTGTTTTTCTCAGAAATGGAAAAAAGTGTGAGCTTTATACAGGTGTATACAGTAGTTTTCTGTAAAAACCACTGTATACACCTGTATAGAAGATAAGAAGATAAGAAGATAAGAAGATAAGAAGATAAGAAGATAAGAAGATAAGAAGATAAGAAGATAAATGCTGGGCACAAAAAAAGCGCCTAAGGCGCTTTCTTATATTTCAATGGTGTAGCTTATCTCAGTGTTGCTTGGGAGAGTTTTGCTCTCATTTCCATCTCACCAATATTGAACTGGCGAACATCCATGGTCGCGATATCATTGCAATCTTTACATGCATGATGGCACTTACCATCTAGGTAGTCGTGCTTTTTTACTAGGCTTGGCTTTTTGCACCAATCACAAACGCCTTCTATTGTGAACATATTCTCTCCTCACCTGTTTAAGTCAGGTGTATTTTCGGCGCAAATTATGACACAACAGAGACCTATTAGTTAATAGTTTGTTACTCGTTTTTGAGAAGGTGATCGATTGCAACACTAATAAAATCGATATCTCTGTGAGATGGAAAGATAAAGGTGTGTAGTTGTTTACGATTTTGTAACACTTTGTAAGATCGTTTTTAGCGCACTGTTCAAACGTTTCATTTCTTCGTCACATCCCTGACCATCAGGGTGGTAAATCTTTGATAGTTGTTTATATCTCACCTTAATACTTTTCTGATTAGGAATAGAGCTTGGCGTGTAGCCAAATAGTGCACAGGCTAACTGTAAATTGTTCGAACTTTTTTGGCCTTTTTGTTTCTTCAATTCGTTGAACATGGTCTGCAATTGACGTTTTTGCTGCTTAATGGCGCGGTTCTTCTCGCTCAGTTGCGCTTCGAGTGCCTGCTTCTGCGTTCCCAAGTCACTCGATTTCAGAATCTCTCTTTTTCGCGAGATCACCAAAGTCGCGCTGATACTCACGATAACAATCAGTAACGCTAAAGCAGCACCAATCATATAGTCAGAGCCAGTTAGGTTAGAACTGGAGAGGTTAGATTGCACTTGGTTAGATTGTATTTGCTGAGATGCTCCCTGACTGTTGTCTATTTCAGAGCCGATACCCTCGTTGAGCTGTTCGATTGAAGAGATCTGTTTTGCACGTTGTTGGTTGAACTGTGCTTCAAGAACACGGTTGTAGCCATCTTCCGCGTCTGGGTTGTTTGGCAACGCTGCTTCATACCAAAGTTGTGCGGCGTCTAGTGGGCTGAGTAGCTCGTGTTCTGGGGAAGATTCGTAGATTTTGGCGATTTCTAGTGTCGCTCGCTTGTTCCCTTGCAATGCGGTTTTGATAAACCATTCCAAGGCTAATTTGTTATCGGGCTCACCACCCGTTCCGGCCAAGTAAAGCTCAGCCAATCTGAACTGTGCATCTGCATTGCCGTTTTCCGCGGATTGTGAATACCAATAGAATGCGTCATCGATGTTTTTAGAGACGCCGATCCCTAATTCATACGCTTGTGCTAATTGATATTGTGATGCCGAGTCTTTAGGTGATGGATCTGCTGCGTTACGTTCTTCACTGTTATTTGCCGCATGGGCGAGGGAGGAAAGCAATAAAACAAGGGCTAGAAGCAGTGTTCTCAGGGGCGATGATGTTAGAAAGTTGGATAGGATAAGCAAAAGAAAAATCTCGTAAAAAGCCCAGTGCCGATATCAGTATCAAGACGCTATGTAGTGAATAGTAAAGTCGTACAGCTTTGAATCAGCCATACCACAGACAAGCAACTATATAGCGGTTATTTCAATAGATAAAGGAGACTGGACTTTAATCGTGCTACTTAAGTGGCAAGATTTGAATCTCTACACGGCGGTTACAAGCACGGCCTTGAGACGTGTTGTTGTCGCAGAGTGGGTAACGTTCGCCGTTACCACGAGCAATGGCACGGCCTGCCGCTACGTCTTGAGAGATCAAGAATGCACGAACAGATTCAGCACGGCGCTCAGAAAGGATTTGGTTCGTCGACTCACTGCCAGTGCTGTCAGTGTGACCTTCGATCACTAGGCTCGTGTCTGGGTATTCAACTAGGATACGCGCAACACCACGAAGTGTATTGTGAATGCTTGATTCAAGCGCGTAAGAACCAGAATCGAAACCAATGCCGTTTTCAAGGCGAAGTAGAAGTTGGTTTTCGCCAACACGCTCTACCTGAACACCTGAGTTCATCAGTTCTTCACGAAGTGCCGCTTCTTGTCGGTCAAAGTAGTAACCAATTCCACCGCCAACAGCAGCACCGCCGGCAGCACCAATAAGAGCACGTTTACCACGGTCTTTAGAGTCACCGGTAGCAGCACCAGCAACGGCACCAGCGATTGCACCAATTAGAGCGCCTTGAGTTGCAGAGTTAGTCTCAGATTCGCCAGTAGTAGCGTTTTGGCGTTGAGTTGCCTGACAACCCGTAAGTGCGACAGTAAGCGCTAGGGCTAGTGTGATTTTTTTCAACGTATTTTCTCCATCATGTACTTCTGTCAAACGTATGGATTACGAATGACAAACATATAGTCCTGTAGGTCCTATTGATGGTTTTTATCAATACGCTGAAGCAATGTAAAGCGGCTCTATGATTTAGATATCTTTTTAGGTGCCTGTGCCCCAGCAACTGGTCGATTAACAGACAATTTACGGCCTTTCTTCAAGCCAACTTCGTAATCAGCGGTGAGATTTTTCATCGCCTCTTTAAGTTGTTGTTTGAAGGTTTCGCGGTCGATATTTTTGAACTCTTTATCGATGTAGTTATTGATTTTGTTGTTCGACTCGTCGTCTGGTGTGATCGTCGGCAGTTTTTCAAGCGCACCTTCAACCCAACCTGATACAAAGGAATTCACGCGACGGGTTACTTCTAATGTACCCGTACCAGACCCCGCAAAGCTGTTGCGGAATTGGCCAGTATGTTCATTCAGTTCACGATAGATGATATCGAAAGCAAAGGCTGCAAAGATGGCACGATCGGCTTCACCGATGAACTCTACACGCTTGAGACCTTTATGGTTCAGCAGTACAGCTTCTACGCCAAATTTAGTGTTGATACCACGAATAACACGCAGCAGTGTTGAGCTGATATTTGCAGGTAATAGGTGCGTGGATTGAGTCTTGCCCATCTTGATAAATTCAATATCGTCTTTTTCGAGACCATATTTCAGCATCAAGTTATGCGCCATTTTGATTGCATTGGCAGCTTCATTGACGTTAGCAGAATTACCAAGCTCAAGACACTTAGCTATTTTCTTTAGGGCTTTTTTCTTATCCATCGATTACTTAATCATTACCGCAAATTTTGAAAAGTCCGACATTTTACATGTTTTGGCGGGTAACAGAAAGCAAAACTCACTCAGTGGGCGAGTTGGGTTCGTAACAATTAATTAAGCAAAACGGACTTTGGAGCATAAACAAAAACGCCATCAAGAAGATAGATGGCGTTAGTGACAGGGTTTTTGGTAATGACTAGAGCATTCGCAAACTAGATACCCAGTTCATCAAGCAGATCGGCTGCTGAATCATTGCCTGAGCTTTGTGTTGGCTTATTACCTTCCTGCATCTTTTTCTGAGTTGCTTCAAGAATGCTGTCTGGACACTCGTCTTCTGCAATCTCAAATTCTTCTAGTTGGATGAATTCTGTTTTGTCCATAGCCAGCTCCAGGTAGAAGATGTTGTTGTTTTCAGTAGAGAAGGTCACACGACGCGCTTGTGGGCGATCAAGATTAGTATCAACAGACAGGTTTACTTGCTTGTTTAGTGCCAGCATTTTCGGTTGGTTTTGCGTGATGTTAGTTTGCAGCTCTTTGCGGATCTTATTAGTGAAATCACCAACTAGCTGGTTCATTAGCTCACCTAGAACATCGCCTACCTCATCAGACGTATGCAGCACTGCTAATTCATTTTCAGGCATGCCCATGTTACGCATGTAATTGGTGTAGATCTCTAATGCGGCTTTCGACGTAAAATTAATGACAACAAGGCCAGAAAAGCCGCCGTCAAAAAGAACAAAACAGCCGAAATCTGGCTTTAGGCTTGTCTTGTTGATCTTCTGCACCATAGCGGAATAGGACACCTGAGAAGCCGTTGCTGATGTAAGTACGCTTGAGACTGATTGGCATAGCTTAAGAAGAATATCTTCAGTGGTGACTGTTTTATTTTTTTTCATTTTGATGTGCTCGTGGAGATGTCTTAAACAAAATGTTATTCAATATTTTGTTACTGAATTAAGACGAAAGTGACTATTTCTCCATTCTTGCACTGAGATTCTGATTTGATCACCTTTTTATATGATCTTAATAGTAGTAAAGTGACGAAATTCAAAGAAAATTATTAAAAATCTCAGATAACCCAATGCTGATAGGATCAGCGAAGTAGGGGCAGGAAGCAAATGTTACCAAGACTTCAACTCAATGCTGATGTCGATCCAGTTGTTGTACGCTTTTTAGATGAACTAAAAACAGCGGGCTTTACTGGCGACATTGAATCTCAATATTCTAGCCGTTTGGCGGTCGCGACTGATAACAGTGTCTATCAGCAGTTGCCCCAAGCTGTCATTCTTCCCAAAACAACACACGACGTTGTGCTTATCGGTAAAGTGGGTTCTAAATCTGCTTATGAACGCGTAACTTTTTCTCCTCGTGGTGGCGGTACCGGAACCAATGGACAATCCTTAACTAAAGGGGTTGTGGTTGATTTATCACGCTACATGAATCAGGTTCTGGAAATTAATGAGAAGGAAGGTTGGGTACGAGTTCAGTCGGGCATCGTTAAAGACCAATTGAACGATGCGGTTCGCCCTTACGGTTACTTTTTCTCTCCAGATCTTTCAACAAGTAACCGAGCAACACTGGGTGGCATGATCAATACTGATGCATCAGGCCAAGGGTCATTGAAGTACGGTAAAACGTCTGATCACGTGTTGTCTTTGCAAGCGGTATTCGCCGATGGTTCGTGTCTAGAGTCTGATTTATCACATGGCTTACCGGAAGAGGGCGAGTTTGCGCATCATGCGCTTGCGGTAACCGAAGCGGTATGTCGTGAAAAACGCGCTCAAATCCTCAATAAATTCCCACCATTGAACCGCTTCTTGACGGGCTACGATCTCAAGAATGCTATCAATGATGACGATGACAGCTTTGACCTTACTCGCGTGTTATGTGGCGCAGAAGGCTCTTTAGCATTCATTACAGAAGCAAAGCTAAATCTAACTCCAATTCCGAAAGCGCGCACTTTGGTTAACGTGAAATACAACACGTTTGACTCTGCGCTGCGTAACGCACCGTTCATGGTTGAAGCCAAGGCTCTTTCTGTAGAGACGGTGGATTCAAGAGTATTGAACTTAGCGAAGCAAGACATTGTTTGGCACACCGTGAGTGACCTACTGACGGATGTTCCTAACAAAGAGATGCTTGGCATCAATATGGTTGAGTTTGCAGGCCAAGATGAAGCGGAAGTGGAACAGCAAGTTCAAGCGCTGACCGCAAAACTTGAAACCATGGTTGAAAGCGAAGAAGCGGGTGTGATTGGCTTCCAAGTGTGCAGTGATTTGGCGAGTATTGGTCGAATCTACAACATGCGTAAAAAAGCAGTAGGCTTATTAGGTGCGGCGAAAGGTCGTGCTAAGCCGGTCGCTTTCGCTGAAGACACTTGTGTACCACCTGAAAACTTGGCTGATTTCATCGCTGAATTTAGACTGCTACTTGATTCGAAAGAGCTGAATTACGGCATGTTCGGTCACGTTGATGCGGGTGTTCTACACGTTCGTCCAGCACTGGACTTATGTGATCCAATGCAAGAAGCCTTGATGCACGAAGTCTCTGATGAAGTGGTTAAGCTGGTGGCGAAATACGGCGGCTTAATGTGGGGCGAGCATGGTAAAGGCTTCCGTTCTGAGTACGGTCCTGATTTCTTCGGTGAAGAACTGTTTACCGAATTAAGGCGTGTAAAAGCAGCATTCGACCCGCATAACAAGATGAATCCAGGCAAGATCTGTACGCCTTTAGAAAGTGACGCTGAGTTGGTGAAAGTGACCGACACTAAACGTGGCTTTTATGATCGCCAGATAGATGTTCAAGTGCGCGACAGCTTTAAGCAAGCGATGGAGTGTAACGGCAACGGCTTATGCTTTAACTACGACACGAGCTCGCCAATGTGCCCTTCTATGAAAGTCACTGCTGACCGTCGCCATTCACCAAAAGGTCGTGCTGGTTTAGTCAGAGAGTGGTTGCGTCAGCTAACTGAGCAAGGCGTGGATATTCTCGATTTAGAGCAAGAAGCGCTAAAAGACGATACTCCTGTCAAAACTATGGTTGAGCGCGTTCGTAACACCATGAACAAACGCCACGAGTACGATTTCTCGCACGAAGTACATGAAGCGATGAATGGTTGTCTTGCATGTAAAGCGTGTGCGAGCCAATGTCCAATCAAAGTTGATGTACCAAGTTTCCGTTCACGATTCTTAAACATCTATTACTCACGCTATCAACGCCCTGCCAAAGATTACTTGGTCGCAAACATTGAAACCATGCTGCCACTAATGGCGAAAGCGCCAAAGGTCGTTAATGCTGCATTGGGTCAAAAGTGGGTTCAATCTGCAACAGCGAAAACAGTCGGTTATGTCGATGCACCACTGATGTCGGTGCCTACGCTCAAAAATCGTCTGGCAAGCAAAGAGCTGCAACTTTTTGATATTCAATATCTAGAAGGGCTCTCTTCGGAAGAGAAGAAACAGCATGTATTGATTGTCCAAGACCCGTTTACCAGCTTCTATGATGCAGAGGTGGTTGAAGACTTCGTCACTCTGGCTCAAAAGCTTGGCAAGACACCAGTGCTACTGCCGTTTAAACCAAATGGTAAGGCGTTGCACATCAAGGGCTTCTTAAGTCGTTTTGCGCGCGAGGCGAAATCCACTTCTGATTTCTTGTCGATGGTCGCAGATATTGGTATTCCACTCGTGGGTGTGGATCCAGCTTTGGTACTTTGCTATCGCGACGAATATGTCGAGATCTTAGCGGATAAGCGTGGTGACTTTGATGTGCTCACTGTTCATGAATGGTTATTACCATCGCTCGGTGACTATGAAGCGCGCTCTGCAAGTGAAGAGATGTGGTATTTATTTTCTCACTGTACCGAGAAAACCAAGATGCCAAATGCTGAAAAAGAGTGGGGCGCTATCTTCCAACACTTTGGAGCAGCACTTACTAGCGTACCTGTTGGCTGTTGTGGCATGGCGGGGACGTTTGGGCATGAAGTCGATAAGTTACAAATGTCGAAAGACATCTACGGTTTAAGTTGGAAGCCAAGGATTCAAGACTTACCAAAAGAGCGCTGTTTAGCAACCGGGTACTCTTGCCGTAGCCAAGTTAAACGTTTTGAAGGTGAGAAGCTCGCCCACCCATTACAGGCACTCGCACAAATTCTTTAAACTATTTAGCCCAGCAATTGCTGGGCTTTTTTCTAAACTAACAATGGAATTGTTAATAAGGAAAGCTATGAAATTTCTTGAGTTGAAAGTCCCACCAGTTGCTCTGTTTATATTGGTTTTAGTCGCCTCTTATTTCAGTGCGCAACAGTTGAGTACAGGTGCGATAGGGATGCCGTTTAAGTTCATCATTCTTGGTGTCGGAATCGTTTTGAGCGGCGTTGTTGGATTATCTGGCATTTGGGAGTTTCGAAAACAGAAAACTACCGTTAATCCAATTAAAGTCGAAACTGCTTCTACCGTTGTTGATAGCGGGATTTTTGGATATACGCGAAACCCAATGTATCTAGGCCTTTTCATCTTACTGTTCTGCTTTGGCTATTTCTTCCAGAATATTTTCAGCGTCTTGTTAAGCTTTGCTTTTGTTATCTATATGAATCAGTTCCAAATCAAACCAGAAGAGCGAGCACTAGAGCAATTATTCGGTGCTGAATATGTTGATTACAAACAAAAGGTTAGACGTTGGGTTTAACAAATTTCGTTAAAACAAACCTACAGGATAAGAATTGTTATCATTTAATCGATACCTATCACACTTCATTATGATTTTGGTTTTATATTTACTTTTTATAAAATAGCCTGCCCGTATTATTAATATAGATAAAAGGCTAGGTAATGAAAATTGTTCAGGCTAAATGGTTGTCGTTAGGCTTCTGTGTAGTGGGTCTGTCCTCAACATCGGCGTTGGCAGATGTTTCAGCTCGAATTATAAACGGTAAAGAAGCAACACAAGGGAATTGGCCATTTATGGCTGCACTAGTCTCAAGAAACGTGAACGCTTATGACGGTCAGTTTTGTGGTGCGAGCTTCATTGGCGAGAGATATGTCCTTACGGCTGCTCACTGTGTAGACGGTAATGGTCGTGAAGATCTCGATGTGGTGATTGGTGTATCCAACCTCTCTGCCTCTCAAGCTGCACAGCATAGATACGCGGTTGAGAATATTTATGTACATCAATACTATAACTCTGTAGTTACAGGCAATGATATAGCGATTATCGAGCTCGTCGATAAGCCATCGGAGTCTGTGGTTAATCTCGTTGATGGTTATGTTCGAGGTAACCTGAATGATGGTCAGATGCTAACGGTGATGGGATGGGGAGATCAGGACGCATCAGATGGATATGCATCTAAGAGTGAACTGTACCAAGTCAACGTTCCTTTAGTTAACCAGTACCAATGTAATAGTGTTCCTCACAGTGGCTATGCCTTTATTGGCAGTGATGCATTCTGTGCGGGGTACAGTGATGGTGGTTATGACTCTTGTCAGGGTGACAGTGGTGGCCCAATCGTTGTTTCGACAAATGGAACATATGAGCAACTGGGCATTGTAAGCTGGGGTAAAGGCTGTGCACAGGCCAACGCCTACGGAGTCTATACCAATATTAGTTATTTTGATGATTGGATTAATGAGCAGAAAGCAGGGTTTAGTTATCGTCAAATAGAAATGCTGGGTGCAAGATTATTGGCGCCTATCTCACATACCTTTGAATTCATAAATAAGTCCGATCAAAACATCGAAGTAAACCATGTTTATCCAATTTCTAGTAATGATACCGTTATAACGGACAACGGGTGTAGCACTTTAACAGCAGGACAAAGCTGTGAAGTAGTGGTGAGTTATAACCTGAACTCAATTGGCGAACATGAGTTTGGCATTAATGTTGACACTGATTCACTATTGGGCACGGTCACATCAAAGGCTTCTGTGATTGGAGCGAGATCTGTAACGAATACTGTGGACTCTCATGTGAGTGTTCCAAACAGTGGTGTTTACAGTACACAAGCGTGGGGTACCGAAGGATCAACAATCGTCTCTCCATCAATAGGTAGCAGCGAATCGACCATGTTGGTTGTAGAGGGGATACCTACCGGTACAGTCTCTTTCGATGTGACGGTATCGTCTGAATTGGATCATGATTACCTTGAGCTCTATATTAACGGTCAAGAGTTCGACAAAGAATCAGGTCAGCTTTCTGGTTCAGTGAACTTGCCGATGGTTAGGGATTCCAACAACAGCCTTATGATTAAATATGTGAAAGATGGCTCTATTTCTTACGGGGATGACAGAGTTACGATTAAAAACTTTGCTTATACCGATGAAATAAAGATATCTAAATCAGAGGGTACGCAGAATGCGAAAAGCTCTGGTAGCAGTGGCGGTTCTCTGGCTTGGCATTGGTTATTTGTGCTTTTAGGCGGTGCGATTGTACGTAAGTCATTTTCACCACTAAAGATGAAAGGTGATCAGTAAACTATACTACGAACAGCTAGGTCTTGTGAGTTGGGGAGAAGGTTGCGCACAGCCAGAGGCATACGGTGTCTACACCAACATAAGCCACTTTGCTGACTGGATAGGTAAGAAGACGGCAGGCTTTAGCTACCAAACTAAAGTGATGATAGGCGCTCGACCTTTGGGCCCAATTGAACACCAGTTTGAATTTACGAACAAATCCGAACAAGAGATTAACGTAACCGACGTATCTTTGGCTGTCGGTACAAACGATCCCATAACTTACAATGGTACTGCGATCATAAAGAGTAACAGTTGCGGGACGTTATCGCCGAATGAAGGGTGTGACGTGGTTGTAAGCTACAACATAGACTCTGTGGGTAACCATGATTTTGGTATCAAGGTGTCAACCGACTCACTAGCAGGTGTGGTGACGTCAAAGGCATATGTTATTGGCGCGAATGAGGTTTCTAATACGGTGAATTCACTCGTCACGATACCTAAGAATGTAGTCTACAGCACAGAAGCTTGGGATGTTGAAGGGGATACGATAGCGTCACCGGATATTGGTAATAGCCAGTCCACCGCATTCATTGTCGACGGGATCCCAGCTGGTACCGTATCTTTGGATCTCACCGTCTTTTCTGAAGAAGATCGTGACTACATGGAGATCTACATTAACGGCTTTGAAGTTGGCGCGTTTGCAGGCCTATTATCTGGCACTGTTGAACTGCCAATGGCGAGAGTTAAAGACAATAGCTTCATGATTGCGTACAGCAAAGATGAGGTGGGCTCTGCAGGGCATGACAGAGTGACCATTAAGAACTTTGCTTATAGTAATGAGATTAAAGAGCTAAGCTTGGTGGAAGATCCAACTACCAAAAAGACAGGTGGTTCAATGGGTTGGTATTGGCTAGCGATGCTGTTGGGTGGCACGATGATGCGTAAGTCACTTTCGTTATCGAAGAGGAAAGGTACTCAGTAAATAACTGTGACTTAAACTAATATCTATTGTTTAGAATGAAAAAAGCCCAGCTTGAGGATATCAAGCTGGGCTTTTTTCATTCTGTGTTGGCTTACTTAAGCGACAGCCGCGAACTGAGCTAGAAACATCTCTTTGCGCTCGTTGAAGCGGTTTACTAGGTCGTCTACAGAAGCTTGGTCGTATGGCTTAAGGCCACTTGCTACCATGCGCTTCACGCCTTTACCGACTACTTCGCCATCTTCTTTGAAATCGAAGTTCAGGGTCACGATGCCGCGCTTGCCTTCAACGTCAAAAGTCGCACCAGAGAATTCAACTTCAGGGTGAGAAAGGTCTAGGCGAGTAAACTCAACTTCCATGCTCTCGTAAATAACAAGAGGACGTTGGCAGTTGATCATCATTTGTTGCTCTTCCATAAGAGGAACCATGATGTGAGGGAAGTTCATACCAGAGAACTTAACGTAGTTCGTTACTACGTGCTCGATGAATGCTTGATCGTGGCTCTTCTCACCTTCACAAGACATGTGTAGGTACTCTTTACCATTTGCATCGATAAGTGAGCTCTCTTTTTCACACTTGTTATCAACGCTTAACACAATACCGTTACCAACCATACCTGAAAAATCAAAACGCATTTTTTGGCTGATGCCTTCTTTTTGCAGAAGAACCGCAAATAAAAGATCGCCAGGAACACAGAAGCGCTTGTTGTCTTCATCGTGAATTGGGTTGAAATCGCCAGCTACTTTTTTAGCAAAGTGGCTTGCTTGTTCACGAGTGAATTGAAATTGATTGTCTTCAGTAGAAAAGTAAGGTGTCAGAAACATAGTATCGCTATTAGTCATCAAATCTGGGGTGGATTATAGCTAACTAACTTCGATCTAATGGTCTATCCAGTTAACTTTGTTTATATATCAGTCAATTAGATAGATACGTTGGATGGTATGTGGCAGTTTTACAGGGGATATGGTGACTGGCTCAATGCAACAAGGGCTAATCGATAGCCCTTGTTTATATGACGTGCTATTTCACGACTTAAAAGCTACACAAAATACCTTCAGGCATTAAGTGGTTGTGCACAGACAATTTGAGCAATAAGTTAGCTTGCTCGATGTCCGGTGCGAAGTAGCGGTCTTTGTCGTAGAAGCTGACTTTTTCACGCAGGATCTGTTTCGCTTCTTCTACTCGAGGTGAAGATAGATTCGGCGCTCTAAAATCCAAGCCTTGCGCTGCCGCTAAATACTCAACTGCCAAGATTCCACGAGTGTTCTCTGCCATGTCACGAAGACGACGACCAGCAAAGGTTGCCATAGAGACATGATCTTCTTGGTTAGCGGACGTTGGCAAACTGTCTACAGAAGCTGGATGAGCCAGTGTTTTGTTCTCGCTTGCTAATGCTGCTGAGGTAACCTGAGCAATCATAAAGCCAGAGTTAACGCCGCCATTGTCGACTAAGAACGGTGGAAGTTTACTTAGCGCGCTATCAATCAGCAGTGCCATTCGACGTTCTGACAAACTACCGATTTCAGCAATGGCTAAGGCTAGGTTATCTGCTGCCATAGCAACGGGTTCTGCGTGGAAGTTACCACCCGAAATGATGTCACCATCGTCCGCAAAGACCAGTGGGTTGTCCGATACGGAATTCGCTTCAACCATCAGTGTTTCTGCTGAGTTGCGGATCTGCTGTAGACACGCGCCCATCACTTGAGGCTGGCAACGCAGTGAGTAAGGGTCTTGAACCTTTTCACAACAAGTGTGTGATTCACCAATCTCACTCTTCTGGTCAAGCAGATGACGGTAAGCAAGCGCAGCGTCCATTTGTCCACGGTGACCACGAACGCGGTGAATACGAGGATCAAATGGGCGGCGGCTACCTAGCGCAGCTTCAACTGACATAGCGCCACATACTGTCGCAGACGCGAACAAGTCTTCTGCTGCGAATAGGCCTTCTAAGGCGAATGCGGTGGATGCTTGCGTACCGTTGAGTAGCGCTAAACCTTCTTTAGGAGCGAGTGTGATTGGCTCTAGCCCCGCGATCTTCATTGCTTCCAAACCAGTAATGATTTTACCGTTGTGACGAGCTTGGCCTTCACCAAGTAGAACCGTACTCATGTGGGCTAGGGGAGCGAGGTCGCCAGATGCACCTACTGAGCCTTTTTGTGGCACACAAGGGTAAACCTGCGCGTTCACTAGATCGATCAGGGCATTGATCACCTTGAGTCGAATTCCTGAGTAGCCACGAGACAAGCTGTTAATCTTGAGCACCATCATCAAGCGCACGGTTTCGTCAGACATGAATTTGCCGATGCCTGCTGCGTGAGACAGCACGATACTTTTCTGCAGAACTTCGAGATCTTCTGGGGCGATCTTGGTGTTCGCCAGTAAGCCAAAGCCCGTGTTGATGCCATAAACAGTGCGGTCTTCAGCAATCACTTGTTCGACAACCTGCATGCTCGCTTCAATATCTGGAATAGCAGCAGGGTCAAGCGACAAATTCACTGGGCTGCGGCTGATTTTACGCAGTTCAGATAGACCTAGAAGTCCTGGTTTCAGTAATAAATTCAACATGTTTTCTCCAGACATTAAAGGCGACGAAGTTCTTCGTTTAGCATAGGTAAATCAAGTTTCTGTTCTTTCGCACACTGCTTAGCAATGTCGTAACCCGCATCCGCATGACGCATAACGCCTGTCGCTGGATCATTGTGAAGTACGCGAGCAATACGTTGCGATGCATCTTCAGAACCGTCACAACAAATCACCATACCTGAGTGTTGCGAGAAGCCCATACCAACGCCGCCACCATGGTGTAAAGAAACCCAAGTTGCGCCGCCTGCGGTGTTTAGCAGTGCATTCAATAGAGGCCAATCTGATACGGCATCTGAACCATCCATCATTCCTTCTGTTTCACGGTTCGGACTGGCAACAGAACCTGAATCTAGGTGGTCACGACCGATAACTACTGGTGCTTTAAGCTCGCCATTTTTCACCATTTCATTGAATGCTTGGCCTAAACGTTCACGATCTTTCAAGCCGACCCAACAAATACGAGCTGGTAAGCCTTGGAACTGAATGCGTTCACGCGCCATGTCTAGCCAGTTATGCAGGTGAGGGTTGTCTGGAATCAGTTCTTTTACTTTTTGGTCTGTTTTGTAGATGTCTTCTGGGTCGCCAGAAAGGGCTGCCCAACGGAATGGACCGATGCCTTCGCAGAACAGTGGACGAATATAAGCAGGAACGAAACCCGGGAAATCAAACGCGTTTTCTACGCCTTCTTCTAGAGCCATTTGGCGAATGTTATTGCCGTAATCCACGGTTGCAGCGCCGCGATATTGCAGGTCTAGCATAGCTTGAACTTGAATCGCCATAGACTGCTTAGCTGCCTTAACGACCTTCGCTTCATCAATAGTGCGCTCTTGTGCGGCTTTCTCCATCGTCCAACCTTGTGGCAAATAGCCGTTCAGAGGGTCATGGGCAGAGGTTTGGTCAGTAACGACATCTGGTGTGATGTTGCGCTCTACTAACTCAGGGAAAACATCCGCAGCGTTACCTAGCAGGCCAACAGAAATAGGTGTGTCAGACTCTTTAATAATAGCCATCGCTTCATCTAGGCTGGTGGCTTTCTTGTCTACATAACCAGTACGCAGGCGGTAATCAATTCGTGATTCATCGCATTCAACTGCAATCATTGAGAAGCCAGCCATGGTAGCTGCAAGAGGTTGAGCGCCACCCATGCCGCCAAGGCCACCGGTGAGTACCCATTTACCTTTTGCTTCGCCTTGGAAGTGTTTCTTCGCGATAGCGACAAAGGTTTCGTAAGTACCTTGAACGATGCCTTGTGAACCGATGTAGATCCAGCTACCTGCGGTCATTTGGCCGTACATCATCAAGCCTTCTTTATCGAGCTCGTTAAAATGTTCCCAGTTTGCCCAGTGTGGAACAAGGTTCGAGTTAGCGATTAACACGCGAGGTGCGTTTTTATGAGTCGGGAACACGCCTACAGGTTTACCAGACTGAACAAGTAATGTTTGGTCGTCTTCTAAACGCTCTAATACTTCAACAATCTTGTCGTAACATTTCCAATCACGTGCTGCACGACCAATACCGCCATACACAACCAGTGCATGTGGGTGTTCTGCTACATCAGGATCTAGGTTGTTCATTAGCATACGAAGGGGTGCTTCTGTTAACCAAGATTTTGCGCGCAAAGTGGTGCCATGAGGTGCGCGAATTTCGCGAGTCGTGTCGAGACGAGGGTCACTGTTGTGGTGTTCCGTCATTTTGAAATTCCTTCTGTTTCACGTTATATCGTTGTAGTTGTATTTATCTATATAGCTGGCTTATTCACTGGCCATTGCACGGGCAATATCCCAACACAAACGTGCCGCCAATCGAGCCGTTTGGCCGTCGACGTCGTAGTCTGGGTTATATTCCGCAATGTCCGCGATAATGAGTTTCTCACTGTGTTTAAAAATCTGTTCTAGGAAAGGCGTGAGCGCTTCATAGCTAACGCCTCTTGCCGCAGGGGCGCTGACACCCGGTGCAGTTGCCGCTGGGAAGACATCGAGATCAATAGTGAGATAGAGGTAATCACACTCAGCGATGAATTTCTGCAACTTAACCAGTTGGGCAACTTGGTTTACTTGGGTGATATCGCGATCATGTTCGTACCACACACCAAGTTGGTCGGCTTTGTTGAAAAGCGCTTTGGTATTGCTGGCGGCACTTACACCGAGACACGCGTAATGAAATGGCCACTGATGTGTGTGGCAGTATTCGCTAATCTGATTAAAGGGTGTGCCTGAGCTTGGTTTGACGTCAGCGATGTCGCTTTCAAATTCACGAAGGTCAAAGTGAGCATCAAAGTTAACGATGCCTATCTTAGGTTTGTGATCTGATTGAGTTCTGTGAAGATGCTCAGCTAGGCCTTGGAAAGAAGCCCAAGCGACTTCGTGACCGCCGCCAAGGGTAATCACTTTGTTGGTTGATAGCGCATTGGCAATCACAGTAGCGCACTGCTTCTGGCTCACTTCTAATTGATCATCGTTACATTCGATATCGCCAAGATCAGCAATGCGTGTATCACAGTGCCAAGCCATATTAGCTAACGCTTGGCGAATCAAATTAGGTGCTTGTTTTGCGCCAACACGTCCTTTATTTCTTGCAACACCGGCATCGCTGGCAAAGCCAACCAAGGCAACAGCGTTGTCATTAAGTCCGTCATTTAAATCAGTACTTTGCACTTGCTTGGTAATGTGATGAACGCGAGTACCGAGCTCACCATCTTCAAGATCATTGCGTCCCGTCCATACAAAGTTGTGAGTAGTGGATACTGTGTTAATGCTGTTGGATTTAGATTGAGTCATGACACACCTCGCCATTAACAATGCGTTTATGCAGGTGCGGAACACCAACTTGATAGCTTAAGTCGGCTGGGTGCTCGATATTCCAGATAGCTAAATCAGCAGAGTAACCTACTTCAATTTTGCCTCTGTTTTGCGATTCGCCAATGGCAGCGGCTGCATGGCAAGTTACCCCACGTAATGCTTCTTCTGGGGTTGTGCCAAATAGGGTGCAGCTCATGTTCATCATCAGTGTTAAATCAGCAAAGGGGGAAGTGCCGGGGTTTAAGTCGGTCGCGATTGCCATTGGAATGTTGTGCTCCCGAAGTAGGGCAATAGGTGGCTGCTGTGTCTCTTTCAAAAAGTAGAAAGCGCCCGGTAATAAGGTGGCGACTGTGCTTGATTCTGCCAGTGCTTTCACTCCTGCTTTATCTAAGTACTCAACATGATCCACAGAGAGAGCACCGTATTTCGCGGCAAGCACACTGCCGCCCATGTTAGAAAGCTGTTCTGTGTGGCCTTTTATCGCTAGCCCATGTTCTTTAGCGGCCGCAAACACACGCTCAGTTTGTTCTAGGTTGAAGCCGATCGATTCACAGAATACGTCGACTGCGTCGGCTAGCCCTTGCTCTGCGGCTTTAGGGATGATCTCTTGGCATACCAGATCAACGTAACGATCGGGCTGTTCTTTATATTCTGGTGGTACAGCATGTGCTGCAAGGAGTGTGGTGGTGATTTTAATACGACGGTGGTTTTCTAAGGCTTTAGCAGCACGTAACATCTTGAGTTCATCATCAAGCGTTAAACCATAGCCAGACTTTACTTCAACGCTGGTGACCCCACTTCTTAGCAGGCCGTCTAATCTAGGCAGCGCCTTCTCAACCAGTTCGGCTTCTTGTGCGGCTCGTGTCGCCGTTACCGTCGCTAAAATACCACCGCCTTGTTTTGCGATGTCGGTGTAGGAGACACCATTTAACCGTTGTTCAAATTCATTGGCACGATTACCTGCAAACACCAGATGAGTGTGGCAATCAATCAGCCCAGGTGTGATGAGCTTGTTTTTGCAGTCGTAGATGATGTGATTAACAGAGCGGCTAGCACTCGCCGTTTCACAATGAAGTGACTCATCGCTTGAGTGTGACAGGGATACGATCTTACCGTTCTCGATAACGATATCTTGCGGGAAAGAAGGTTGATAACCGTCTGCTCCCGAGCTCATCGAGACCACTCGTGCATTTTTGAGGATCAAATTCATAATCACCTAGATCTTTGCTAAACAATAAATGTATATACAAATAAATAGGCTAAATACTGACCCGAATCAAGTTGATGTTGCAAAAATGTGATCGGCGATCAGGATGATATTCTTTAATCTAAAACGATCTTAGAGCTTAATTTGTACTTAGAGCCAGGGTGGTAGAGTAATGCAAAGCTGATAAGGCGTTCCTTGCTCCATGTTCTTCTATTAAGAAGCAAGCAAGGTTCTGATTCCGTTAGCTTTAGTGCTTGGCGGATGTTGGATTCTGGAATGATGGCTTCGACCGTGTGTTCAATCGCACTCAACGGGCAACTTTTGGAAAGGTATTCATTCGGTGTTGAGGTTGAAAAATCTTGTTTTAAGTATTGGGGAGCCGCTTGTGAGTTTACCCAGCGAGCTTCTAGCTGTATCGGTGTGTTGTCGGCGAAGTGGATGATTTCACTATAGAAGACTTCCGCATTGATCATCACACCTAACCGTGTAGCGGTGCTTTCATCAGCCTTGATACTATCGTGTTTGATCACTTGGCTTGTGTAAGTTTGGCCACGGTCTTTGATCTCTTGGGCGATGTTGTTGATATCAAGTAGGGGAGATTGCGCTTTTTCCTCTGGCTCACACACAAAAGTGCCCAGTCTTGGTTTCCGAATTAGCTTGCCTTCAGACACAAGATCTCGAATGGCTTTATTCACCGTCATTCTACTCACGTTGAACTGCTCTGTGAGTTCAAGCTCCGTGGTGATTTGATAGCCAACCGGCCAATGACCATTGCTGATCTTATCGTCTATGAACTGTTTTATTTGCAGGTAGAGCGGCGCTTTCGACATAATGAAACCTTATTTGACTATACAAATAGAGTAACGGATTTTTTCACGATTTCAACATTTCCTCAGAGGATGTGAGCTTGTTCAACATAGATAGCGCAAATGTCTTGATTCTGTGGGGCAAGTGTCGCAAATTGTCACGCAACAACTATTCGTAAATCAGATGATTAGAAAGGGAAAGAATATGTTTAAGAAATTAAAGGCCTCGCTAGGCATAGGTGCAGCTAAGGTCGATACCGTCTTAGATAATATTGACGTTTTCCAAGGTGGTGAGTTGTCTGGCAACGTTCACATCATTGGTGGCGATGTTGAGCAACAAATCGACATGATTAACTTGGTTCTCAACACAGAAGTGAAAGTAGAAACAGAAGATAGCACCAGCTACGAAACCTTTTCACTTGGTCGTATTCAAGCTGTAGAGCCGTTTGTGATTCAACCCGGTGAAACTAAGTTGGTGCCATTCCGTCTTAAGCTTAATGATGAAACGCCAGTGACTGCGTTGAACGCAAAAATGAATCAGTGCCACGTGTGGGTAGAAACAAATCTAGATATCGGCTTCGCGATTGACCCTAAAGACCGTGATTTCATCTCTGTTCACCCATTACCAACAGTCGCGAAAATTATTCAAGGTGTTGAAGCTTCAGGCATGGCATTGGTCAAAGCAGACGTAGAGAAGGGCTACTTGAAAGGGAACTCCTTCGCTTCACGTTCGGGGTGCTACCAAGAGATAGAATTTCGTAGCGGCGGCTTCATGAATAACAAAGAAATCGAGCTGTCATTCATCGTAGATGGTTCTATGGTTCACTGCTTAGCCGAAATTGACCGTTCACTGAGCTTCCGTGGTGACCAATACATCTCATTCAGCCTACCAGCAAACGCGGCCGACTCAGACATCCGCAATGCAGTTTCAAGAATAATGAGTGCGTAATTGTCTCTCTGTTAGTCGTCGCTCTGTCTATTAATAGAGACAATACGATTTCAAAGCCGAACTTAACTGTTCGGCTTTTTTGATTCCATCAGCTTCAATTGAATTAGATTCACCACTGATGCCGGTAAGCCAGTTGAAAGGCGACATCGGTGGAGTTGTCCATGTTGAAGACGTTTTCGATGATGGATACCTCGACTGCCGAGCGTTGCATCACATATCGATAACCAAACATCATTTCATTGGCTGCTTGCGAAAGTTCAGTGTCACCATAGTCAGCGCCTTCATACCATCGATACTCTATATGCAATTCGTGGTTTTCAATGAGTGTCAGCTGATAGCCTCCCAACCAAGACCATGTAACCTTTTTATGTGTAAAGTTGTTCTCTGACTCTCGATTAGACTGGTTCGCAAACCCCAAGCTCGAATAGAAGGTATTGATATCGAGTTGGTATGCATAGTTGAGTTGAGCGCTTTGTTCTGTGCTGCTTCCTTTAAACGCTCCGTGACTGACGTTGTTGTGGTAAAGCGAGACACCAACAGATAGTCCATGGTTCTCTTTGTTTATTATTTGATATTGGGTGTAGAGCGTGAAAGCGCTGGTCAGTGTGTCGCCAGAAAAGTCTCGGATGCTGATATCGTGCTCTGGAGCATAGATGTCGAATTGATGCCTGGCTTTTCGATCTCGTCCGGCTTGGTCGATGCTAAACAGTTCATGGAAGTTGATGGTGACTTTGTCGAGGTGATTGTTGGCGGCGAAAAGCCAACGGTAATTCAGTTCTACTTGCCATTCAGGTGTTAATTGCCATCGTAGCCCTGTTTGAAGTTGGTTTTGATAATAATCCAAATGATAGTCGTGGGAGTTAGCCCAGATACTGGCTGCTGTTAAAGAGGTAAACAGTTCAAGCTTGTCCTCTTCGAGTGGGAAACCAGAGCGAAGCATTGGAGTGAGTCGAACGGATTGCAGTGGCGCTTGGGTATAACTGATTAAGGGCCCGTAATCCTTATTGGCCCAAGCGCTCGGTGCGTAAGCCACTGTGAGCAGTATGAAGGGCAGGGGTGATGTGAGCGATAGAAAAGTCCCTCGTTTTCCCATACATACCTCATCCTTATTTCGGCACACCTATATAGCTTAGTTCGAAATGAATAAACCGAAATAGCTAAATTGATTTGGCTCATTGTGAAAGGCGCTTCAAATTGTGGAAGCATAATAGAAGCGATTCGAGTCTGCATAAGCTGGGTAGCAAAGGGCGACAGAAGTGTAGGGAGATCCCTTCCGTCATTGTTATTTCATATTATTTCGTTACAATGCTCTGATACCCACGAGCGAGGCATCTGTATTTGCTTCTCCGTGGGTATATTTATTATGCATATATCCCCAATCAGCGTACTAGTTGATTGAAAGACATATATTAAACATTTTCATGTGTTGCTTGGTGTGCAACACCACTGTAAAGGACAAATAATGCCAATTATTACTCTTCCTGACGGTAGTCAGCGTCAATTTGACAACCCTGTATCAACTCTAGATGTTGCCCTATCAATCGGTCCTGGTCTTGCGAAAGCAACCATTGCTGGTCGTGTAGACGGCGAGCGTGTTGATGCTTGTGATCTTATCGAAAACGATGCAAGCCTAGAAATCATCACTGCTAAAGATGAAGTTGATGGCCTTGAGATCGTTCGTCACTCTTGTGCTCACCTATTAGGCCACGCGGTTAAGCAGCTTTTCCCAGAAGCGAAAATGGCGATCGGTCCTACCATCGATAACGGTTTCTACTACGATATCGACCTTGAGCACTCTCTAACGCAAGAAGATCTAGAAAAGATCGAAAAGCGCATGAAAGAGCTAGCGAAGACCAAGTACCAGGTTGTTAAGAAGAAAGTTAGCTGGCAGGAAGCGCGTGATGCTTTCGAAGCTCGCGGCGAAACATACAAGATGGAAATCCTAGACGAGAACGTTTCTAAAGACGACCGTCCAGGCCTATACCACCATGAAGAATACATCGATATGTGTCGTGGTCCACACGTACCACATATGGGTTTCTGTCAGCACTTCACACTACTAAACGTAGCGGGTGCTTACTGGCGTGGTAACAGTGACAACAAGATGCTTCAACGTATCTACGGTACTGCATTCCATGATAAAAAAGCGCTTAAAGCTCACCTAGTTCGTCTAGAAGAAGCGGCTAAGCGTGACCACCGTAAGATTGGTAAAGCATTGGATCTATTCCACATGCAGCAAGAAGCACCAGGCATGGTGTTCTGGCACCACAACGGTTGGACTATTTTCCGTGAACTAGAAGTGTTCGTACGTCAAAAACTGACTGAGTACGATTACCAAGAAGTAAAAGGCCCACTAATGATGGACCGTGTACTTTGGGAACGTTCTGGTCACTGGGACAAATACGCAGAAGCGATGTTCACAACGTCTTCAGAGAACCGTGAATACGCTATCAAGCCAATGAACTGCCCGGGTCACGTACAGATCTTCAACCAAGGTCTTAAATCTTACCGTGATCTACCGCTACGTATGGCTGAGTTCGGCTCATGTCACCGTAACGAGCCGTCTGGCGCACTTCACGGCATCATGCGTGTTCGTGGCTTTACTCAAGATGATGCTCACGTATTCTGTACTGAAGACCAAGTTCAACAAGAAGTAAAAGCTTGTATTGAAATGGTTTACGACACTTACACAACTTTCGGTTTCGAAAACATCGTTGTTAAGCTGTCTACTCGTCCAGAGCAACGTGTAGGTTCTGACGAAATGTGGGACCGTGCTGAGGCTGACCTTAAGCTTGCACTAGAGTCAATGGAGATTGCATACGAGATTCAAGAAGGCGAGGGTGCGTTCTACGGACCTAAGATTGAATTTACTTTGCATGATTGTTTGGACCGTGCATGGCAATGTGGTACAGTGCAGCTCGATTTTGCATTACCAGAGCGTTTAGGTGCAACTTACGTAGGTGAAGATAACGAGCGTCACACGCCAGTTATGATCCACCGCGCGATTTTAGGTTCACTAGAGCGTTTCATCGGTATTCTTATTGAAGAATACGCTGGCTTCTTCCCAACGTGGTTGGCGCCAGAACAAGCAGTTGTAATGGGCATTACAGACAAACAGTCTGAATATGTACAAGAAATTACGAAAAAACTGCAAAAAAGTGGATTTAGAGTCAAAGCAGACTTGAGAAATGAGAAGATTGGCTTTAAAATTCGCGAACATACTTTGAAACGTGTACCGTTCATGCTTGTGTGTGGTGACCAAGAAATGGAAGCCGGCGAAATTGCAGTACGTACACGTAAAGGTAAAGACCTTGGCAAGTTTAAAGTGGATGACTTTATTTCATACATCCAAGCTGAGGTTTCAAGCCGTAAGCTCAATCTGGAGGAATAGCTATTAAAGGCGGAAGACGTGGCCAACAACCGGCCAAACAAAACCAGCACCGTTTAAACGGTGACATTCGTGGCGTTCGTGAAGTGCGTCTAACTGGCGCAGACGGCGAAGCTGTTGGTGTAGTATCAATCGCAGAAGCGATGGAAGCTGCAAATGAAGCTGGTATGGATCTAGTAGAGATCAGCCCTAACGCCGAGCCGCCAGTTTGTCGTGTGATGGACTACGGTAAGTTCCTCTTCGAGAAGAGCAAAGCTGCGAAAGAGCAGAAGAAAAAGCAAAAGCAGGTTCAGATTAAGGAAGTTAAATTCCGTCCTGGAACTGATATTGGAGACTATCAGGTAAAACTACGCAACCTGACTGGTTTCCTTGAAGACGGCAACAAAGTGAAGGTAACAATTCGCTTCCGTGGCCGCGAAATGGCTCACCAAGACATCGGTGTTGACGTTCTTAATCGTTTGAAAGCGGATACTGAAGAATTTGCAGTAGTCGAGTCTTTCCCAACGAGAATTGAAGGTCGCCAGATGATCATGGTATTGGCCCCTAAAAAGAAGTAATTAACGGCTTTGCAAGTAATTGAACCCTGCAGCCTCAGGTTGCGGGGTTTTATTCGCCCTAATTACTATGTTATTAACAACTCAACAATGCGGAGTTATTCATCATGCCTAAGATGAAAACCAACAAAGGTGCTGCTAAGCGTTTCCAGAAAACTGCTGGTGGTATTAAGTTTAAGCACGCTGGTAAACGTCACATCCTGACTAAGCGTACTACTAAGAACAAGCGTCAGCTACGTCCGAACTCGATCCTTCCTAAGTGTGAAGTTGCTCAAGTTCTACGTATGATGCCATACGCTTAATTCTTTTTAGTTTATAAATTCGTTTAGTTTAGGAGAAGCATAATGCCTCGCGTAAAACGTGGTGTACAAGCTCGTGCACGTCATAAGAAAGTTCTAAAACAAGCTAAAGGTTACTACGGAGCACGTTCACGTGTTTACCGCGTAGCTTTCCAAGCAGTTACCAAAGCTGGTCAATACGCTTACCGTGACCGTCGTAACAAGAAACGTCAATTCCGTCAACTTTGGATTGCACGTATCAACGCGGCATCTCGTCAAAATGGTCTATCTTACAGCCGTTTCATCAACGGTCTTAAGAAAGCATCTATCGAGATCGATCGTAAGATTCTTGCTGACATCGCAGTATTCGACAAAGCAGCATTCGCTGTTCTAGTTGAAAAAGCGAAAGCATCTCTATAATTTAGAGTTAGCTTTAAGGTTTAAGAAAAGGAGAACTTCGGTTCTCCTTTTTTATTGCCTGTAATTTATCCTCTAGAGATTCCCAACTCCTTCCTCCGTCAGTCTTGGGAATGTCGAGATAAACTTCCGCATCTAATTTTTATTCGCTTGAACAGGCATTCTGGTATATAAACACCTACCTAACCTTTAATGTTAAGCGACCGAGATAAATGACCGCACCAACCACTATGACGTTCTTCGAACGTTTTGAAGCTGACATCCTTTCTGGCAAAAAGACCATCACCATTCGCGATGAATCAGAGCGTGATTACCAACCGGGCAGCGTTGTTGAAGTATCAACGTTAGAAGAGGGGCGCGTATTCTGTAATCTAAAAATCATCAGCGTAGAACCAATTCTGTTCGATGAGCTGGGTGAGTTCCATGCACAACAAGAGAACATGACGCTGCAAGTGCTGAAAGATGTGATTCAAGATATCTACCCAGGTATTTCTCAGCTTTACGTTGTCTCTTACGAGCTGGTTTAATCGCTAACAACGCACCTTTAGTGCAGTTCTGGATGGATAGGAAGGATTAATGACTGAGTTATCGAGTGACACGACGCAGCAAATTTTGCTTCAGCTTTATTGTCGCGAGCAAACGGAACAGCCGTTAATTCCTCGAGCTGATCTCGACACCGATATTTACGACAGCGAAACGTTTTTAGCTTGGCGAGAAACCAAGCGCGATTTTGTTGTCCGTGATATTGAAAATCGTGTTTGGGTGAAAAGCTGCCCGGCTGGCTACATTACTGAAGTGCATTTTAAAGCCGATGGCACTCTAATGGAGTACCGTTTGTTTGACCGCTTTAAAACTGTAGGGCAGTGGCAGTTAAAAGACGGCTTATTGCACGTTGAGATTATTAAAGGCGACAACCGATATGAATTCGCGGTTGTAGCTCGAGCAGACCTTAATATTCACTCAGCGGTGGAATATAAGAACGGCGAGCTGCATTCGTACCTGAAGCTGGTGCAAGTTGAGCGTTAACTCTTTTAGTCAAGCTTGATTAAACGGGTGACCTTCTAAAAAGCAAAAAGCCAACATCACTGTTGGCTTTGTTGTTTCTTGGGAAGCTAACCGAGCGTTAGCATTCTATCAACTTGGTTTATCTGCTGCGTTTATGCTTCAAAGTTTGTTAGGCGTGAGTGCAGTTCACTTTCAACATCTTGCTTGACACAAACCGTTAGTAGGTCATCAATAAAGTACTTGAGACCGCGAGCTTCGATACGTCGAATGCCTTGTTGCTGCTCTTCAGTCAGGTAACCGTAGATGGTCGCCGCTCCAAAATCACCAAAGATCATTTGGCCTTGTTCATTGACTAGGGTGTTGTGCGCATACAAATCACCGTGACAAACCTTGTTGTCATGCAGGTGATTAAATACAGCGATCATCTGAGTCACAATGTTGTCGATTTGCGAGATCGGAAGTTGGAAACCTTCAGGGAAAGTATCACGCGTGCAAGTCTCGAGTGTTGGTGGTAGTCCTAGGTTGTAGTAGCTGCTTGGAATGAGTTCCATCACCAAAGCTAGGTAGTCCTGTTCTTCAACTTGAGCAATAGATTTTACCAAGTTGCTATGGTGGCCAGCTTGAAGGCACGCTTCCAGTTCATCATGTGGGTATCCGTCACTGGTGACTTCGCCTTTAAACACTTTAACCGCAACTTCCTGTGGGAAATCGAAGTCGCTGTTTAGCCAGCTTGCATGAGAAATCACGCCAGATGCGCCTTGGCCAAGTACTTGATTCAGTGAATAGCTTTGAGAGCTAACCGCAGGCACGCTATCTAAGCTGCTAGGGTGTTTGCAAAACGGGTTACCCGCAAACGCTAGCCAAGCCAGTTTTGGTAGCTTGATAAGGAACTCTGGGAATTCAGTCAGTTGGTTTGCAGACAAGCGAACCAGTTCGAGGTTGGATAGCTTTTCCATACTCTCAGGTAAAGCGCGAAGCTGGTTACCTGCCAGTGCCAGTTTTTGCAGTCTTGGTCTTTCACCTAGTGAGTTCGGTAGAACTTCGATGGCGTTGTCGGTCAGGATCAACCAGCGTAATTGGGGTGGTAGAGATACTTCACTTACGGTTTTGATTTGGTTGGTCTTGAAACCGATCATTTCAAGCTTAGGAAGTGACCCAAGAACATCAGGAAGGTGCGTGAACAGGTTATTCGACGCAAAGATAATACGCAGGTGAGTAAGCTGGGATATCTCTTCAGGTAAGTCGGATAGCTGATTCCCCGAAAGATCGAGAATCTCTAGTGAATCGGCGAGGTCCAAGATTTCTAATGGAAACTCAGTGAGACCTTCTGATAATTTTAAGCGCTTAATACCTTTAAGTTGCCCTGATTTTAATTGTTCTAGAGTATGCAAACCTTAGCCTTATGAATAGATGTTCGAGGCGCGTAGTTTACTTGTCTCAACCGAGAAAGGCGAGTATCCGCAACAATACTCGCCTATCTAAGCTCAGTGGTCCTTGATATCAAGGTTAAAGCTGAATACGATTTTGGCTAACGCCGACCTCCTCAACAAAATCCAAGTCATGACTGACTAAGATAAAAGCTCCTTGGTATTCACGTAAAGCTGACGCCAATATCTGCTTTGAGTCGATATCTAAATGATTGTCTGGCTCATCAAGCAGCAGTAATGGGGAGTCTTGCTTATGACTGACAATCAACATCGCTAGCTTCATTTTCTCTCCACCACTTAGGTGAGCGATTTTACGGTACACGGTATCACGCCTAAAGCCGATGCCTGCTAACAATGTCCGAGCATCACTCTCTGTGAGCCCGTCACTATGTGTCATGAGGCTATCGAACATGGTGTTATGGGTATCCAATAAACCAAAGTGTTGATCAAGGTATACCGTAGATCCTAAGCGTTTGATGGTACCAGTGTAGTGCGAGTGCTCGTTGTGAATCGCTTTCAACAGTGTCGACTTACCACAGCCGTTGGCACCGCTTAGATAACAGCGTTCACCTTGTGACAGAGAAAAATTGATAGCAGTACCAGATCCATATTCAAGTCGGCAATCTTCAACAGTTAATAGCGCGTTCTTTTTCTTGCTATTACTCTGTTGTAGATACAAGGCCTGCGGTTTCAGTTGCTCTTTTTGTTCTTTAAGAGATTGAAGCTTATCTTGATTTTGCTCCTTTAAGTTATTTTGGCTAGTGGCTGATGCTGCTTGTGTTCGTCCGGCTTTGTCTTTCATTGCATCCAGTAAGATCTTGGGCTGACTGCCTGATTTTCGCAGTCGGTTTCCTTGCGCCTCTCGTTGTTGCGCTTTTTCTTTGTTGGCTTGAGCTTGGCGTTCAAGTCGTCTCTTTTCTGATTGATGATGAGCAATCTGTTTATCTAGTGCATCGGCCTGATTCGACATTTGCTTGAAGTAGTCATCGTAGTTTCCTGTATAGAAACGTAACCCCAAACTGTTGAGGTGGTAGATCCCTGCCATGTGCCTCAACAGGCTTCGGTCATGGCTAACCATCAGTATTTTGCCTTCAAATTGTTGGCACTGTTCTATTAACCAGCTGCGCCCGTCACTGTCTAAATGATTCGACGGCTCATCGAGAATCAGTATGGTGTGTTCTGAAGTAAACAGTTTATGAAGCTGTAAAAGGGCAAGCTGTCCACCGCTTAATGTGTTGCATGGCGTGGTCAACTCGCTGGTTATTTTCAGATTGGCCAATAGCCTCTGAATGTTGTCTTGCAAATCCCAATCGTCACCAACGATGTCAAAATGTTGATGCTCGCAGCTGCCTTGTTCGATAGCTCGCAAGGCATTGAGTTTATTCGTGATACCTAAGAAGTCAGCAATGCTGATCGTGCTATCCAAAAGTTCTGAAGGCAATTGTGAGTAGAAACCAATCGAGCCTTGTCTAGATACACTCCCAGATGTCGGCTGCACTTGCCCAGTGAGTAATGAAAGTAGCAACGATTTTCCGGCTCCGTTTCTTCCAACCAAGCCAGTCAGTCTTGAGTTCAAATTGAAGGTGACGTCTTGAAATAGCCATTCACCAGTATCGAGTTGGATTGAGAGATTGTTGGCTAAAATAGTAGGCATAAAAATACCTCCCTTTACGTATAAACGAGTAAAAGGGGCGAGGCGCTTTTCTGAGCAAGATCCAACTGGATGCTAACAACAGATCGCCATAGGCGTTACTTAGGTAGATGACCAATGAAAGAGAGAAAGCGGTATTGAGATAGTTTCTGTCTTTTAGGTGTGCTCTGGAAGATATAGGCCGTAAACAGGCGGATCTTTAAGAGCTTAATTTGTCGCGAAAATAGATGACGAAGTAACGCCCACTAACCCCGAGTGTCCAAATGATTTTTAAAAAATAAATCGGATGTCAGGATGTTAGTACTTCATTATGGCGTTATTCTCTTTTGAAATGATGGTGGAATGGTACTGAATACGGGCTTAGAAAGTCAACAGGGTGAAGTGATTAAAATGTACCCAAATAATAAAAGCGCCGATGAGACGCTTTTATTGATTTGATGAAACTTGACGCTACTTAATGGCAGGGTATTTAGCTTATAGCCCTCTGATAGTCTAGCTAACTGGACGGCTGCGCTTGACCACCAATAGCACGCCAGCACATATCAAAACTGTCGTTGATATACTTTTCTGACTGCTCTGCCTGCGGCTCTTGCTGATCAACAAGCCAGTTCGCACAGATCAAAAAGTGGCTATGGATGAAGTGTCTAACGAGATTAATGTCTAGCACCATCAATTCTTCGGCTTGCTGTCCTTTCAAAATGATGTCATCGAGTGACGCAAACATCTGCGAAACAATGACTTCACGAGTTTGAGTCGTTGGGTCAAAATGCACATTGGTGAAGAATTTCATGGCGACTGGGTTTTCTAACGCCCACTCAATTCCGGTCATCCACATGAATTTAAAGGCTTGATAGCGATTTTGTTCAGCGATTTCGGTGTGCTGAGCCAGAGTAGAAAATAGCTCTACTTTCAATTCACGAAACAGTTCATCAATCAGTAGAGATTTGTTCTCAAAGTGATGAAACAGCGTCGCTTTCGCTACACCGGCGGTCTTCGCTATTTGCCCAGTAGATGTGCCCTCTAACCCTTGTTGGGAAAAGAGTAGGAGCGCAGCATCTAGGATTTTTTGCCTTTTAGTAATCATCGATTCAGTACTTTGAACATCATTTTCTTGATTGGGTTGTTGTATGGAGGGTGCATCAACTTAGTGAAGTTGATCTTGCCTCGAGTCAACACGGTTTTTGCATGGCTAAAGGTCTTGAAGCCTTCAATACCGTGGTAGTGTCCCATGCCTGAAGGGCCAATACCACCAAATGGCGCGTCTTCCGCTGCCACATGCACCAAAGAGTCATTGATACAAACGCCGCCTGAATGAGTGTCCGATAGGAATCGGTCTTGGGTTTTCTTGTCGTGACTCATTAGGTACAGCGCAAGTGGACGTTCTCTGGTGGTGATGTAGCTTATTGCCTCGTCAATCGAATCATAAGGCACGATTGGGAGAACAGGGCCAAACAACTCTTCTTGCATTGCCACCATGTCATCATTCACTTCGGTGAGAAGATGCGGTGTCATTTTGTGGTTCACGTCGTCTTGTGCTTGCTCGGTAACGGTATGTATCACTGCACCTTTTGACTTCGCATCTTCAACTACGCCTTTTAATCGATTGTACTGGCGCATGTTAACCACTGAGGTTAAGTCTTTGCTCTCAATTCCTGCTTTATAGAGCTTCTTGAAGTAACGCTTGTAAGCGGTGATAAATGCATCGACTTTCTCTCGTGGCAGCAAGATGTAATCTGGTGCGACACAGATTTGACCTGCGTTTAGGCTCTTGGCAAACAGGATACGTTCAACCGCGTCTGCGACATCGAAATCTGGTGCGATGATGGTTGGAGATTTCCCGCCAAGTTCAAGTGTCACTGGCGTTAAGTTCGCGGCTGCAGCTTTCATTACGTGCTTACCAACAGAGGTTGAGCCTGTAAACAGGATATGGTCAAAGGGCAGCTGGCTAAACTTAGCAGAAACATCGGCTTCACCTTCGATGATCGCCACTTGTTCTTCACTGAAACCTTCGGCCAACATCGCTTTCAAAGCACGGTTTGTTGCAGGAGTAAACTCAGACATCTTGAGCATTGCAGTGTTACCTGCTGCCAATGCTGTGATGAGAGGGCCCAAAGAGAGCATCACTGGGAAGTTCCAAGGCACGATGATGCCGACTACACCTACTGGCTGATAATGCACAGTAATCTTAGCTGGTGTTAGCATCAACCCGGCTTTACGACGTGAAGGCTTCAACCACTTCTTAAGATTTTTATCACTGTAATTGATCTGATGTAGGGAGGGGGTGATGTCAGCAATTAAGCTGTCGTGCTTTGCTCGATGGCCATAATCTTCTGATACCGCTTCAATTAACTGCTCTTGGTAGCGCATTAATAGTTTTTTCAAGACTGAGAGATCATTTCTTCTCTGCTCGAGTGTTGGATTAACGTTGTTACGGTAGTGATCTTGTTGTCGGTTGAATATTTGATCCATGTCGTTGGTGCTCGACGTGTTTGGTTCAAGGTCTAGATTATGGCTCATAGTATCCCCTAAATTCGAAGGCTGACCGATTGGTTGGTCAGTTAAAATTACAAGAAGTTAGGATCGAATACAAGATATGGACAAGAAAAGTTTGTTTTTTGTTCAGTTGAGCAGGTGCTGAGTTGAGCTGGTTAGGGAGATAAAAGGTGCCTTTGGGGCAATCAAAGGCACACGCGATGTGCTTACAGGTTAGGCTGAGACTTTCTCGCAACGCATAAAGATGAAGTTAACGTTTTTTGATAAGCGCTCGTACGTTTCTTCAGAGATGGCTTTGGCTTTCTCGTCGATTGTGCCTTCAGTGATTTGTGAAATCAGCAAGCCAGATTGGCTGACAGCTTGGCAAAGCTCGGTTAATGAACGGCGGTAGAAGCTTACCTGAACGGGTGTTCCAACTGTGTTCCACTCTTCTTGAATGAATTCGCGCTCAAAGTAGTTACCTGAAAGGGTGCACTCAAAATCCGCAAAAGGGTGGTGAGTGGAAAACACGATGTAGCCACCTGGTTTCAAAACGCGATACACGTCATCAAAGACAGGCTTTAGATCTTCAATGTAATGCAGCACCAATGGACACACAATGACATCAGCGCTGTTATCGGCTTCTTTGGGTAAACCAAGAGCAGCATCTTGCGCGTATGCGGTCACATTGGGGATTTGTTTTCCGTTCACTAGGTCAACCATATCTTGAGACAGGTCGGTACACGTGACTTTGTTGGCACCTTGGTCGAAAAACCACTGTGCGTATATACCTGAGCCGCAACCAAGGTCGACAATATCGAGCCCTTTAACATCGTCTAGTAAGGCTATGGTTGATGGGCGTTCTAATAGGGCATTATAAATATTATCGCGAGCAGCAGAGTCGTATTGCTTTGCGTAGGTGGTGTACATTTCGGACATGATTTAACACTCATCAATAGGTATGGAAGAACAGGATACTGACTATCTTAGTGATAGCGAGAGTTGTGATATTGAAGTGCCGATATTTGTCACAAACCTGACTTAACATCACCAAAATAGCCAAGAATTTTAGGTGTGAATGCTATTTTATTCACCTAATTTTTTATGAGAAAGTGCTTTATATTTAATGCGCTTCAGCCTGCTTTTTGCCCTAAAACCTTGTAATTCCTTACCTGTCACTTTAAGTCGATCTGTCGATAAAAAAACGTAATCGTAACCACAAATATCAATGGTTGGACTCGCTCTTCATAATATCGGTTAATGCAGCCAACAAATCGTTTTTGAGCGTTTTTTGTTGGGTTATACCTCGCTATTCCAAAGAGGTATCTTCTGTCGATGGCCCTATAGTGTGAGGTCTCTAGAATTGGAAAATTCGGTTAATTTGGAACGCATCCGTGCTGAGTATAATGTAAAGCACTGGAGCCAAGGTTTTTATGGAATTGATGACAACGGTGAAGTGTATGTTTCACCAAGCGAAACCGATCATCAAGTTCCTCTAAGTAAGATCGTAAAACAGTTAGAGCAAAGTAATATTGGTTTACCTGCTCTTGTGCGTTTTCCTCAAATAGTGCATCAGCGTGTGCACAATATCTGTAACGCATTTAACCAAGCGATTGAAGAATATCAGTACGACAACCGCTACCTACTGGTTTATCCGATTAAAGTTAACCAGCAAAAAGAAGTGGTTGATGAGATCTTAGCGAGCCAAGCTCAATTAGAGCAAAAGCAACTAGGTCTAGAGGCGGGCAGCAAACCTGAACTATTAGCGGTATTGGCGCTGGCTCAAAAAGCGAGTTCTGTGATCGTGTGTAACGGTTACAAAGACAGAGAATACATCCGTCTTGCTCTGATTGGCGAAAAGCTAGGGCACAAAGTATTTATCGTTCTAGAGAAACTGTCTGAGCTTGATCTTGTTCTTTCTGAAGCGAAAGCTCTGGGTGTGAAACCTCGTTTGGGTTTACGTATCCGTCTTGCTTCTCAAGGCGCGGGTAAATGGCAAGCAAGTGGTGGTGAGAAGTCGAAGTTTGGCTTGTCTGCATCACAAGTGCTTACCGTTATCGAGCGCTTGAAAGCAGAAGACCAGCTGGATGTTCTAGAGTTAGTGCACTTCCACCTTGGTTCGCAAATGGCGAACATTCGTGATGTACGCAATGGTGTGAGTGAAGCAGCTCGCTTCTACTGTGAACTGCGTGATATTGGCGCTCAACTGAAGTTCTTAGATGTTGGTGGTGGTTTAGCAGTTGATTACGACGGCACTCGCAGCCAATCTTCAAACTCAATGAACTACGGCCTACTTGAGTACGCTCGTAACATCGTGATGACGGTAGGGGACATTTGTAAGCTCTACAATCAGCCACAACCTGTGATCATTTCGGAGTCTGGTCGCTCACTGACAGCGCACCATGCTGTGTTGATCACCAACGTGATTGGTACTGAAAGCTACTCGCCGGAAGACATGGCAGCGCCAGAGGCAGACGCACCGCTGTTGCTTAACAACATGTGGAAGAACTTCTTAGAACTCGATGCTGGTAACGACGACCGTGCGTTGATTGAGATCTACAACGATACGCAGAGTGATATTGCAGAAGCGCACAACCAATTTGCGACCGGTATGCTGAACCTTCAGCACCGTGCTTGGGCTGAGCAGATGTCTTTGCGTATCAACTACGAGCTTAGCACTCGTATGAGTACTAAGAACCGTTACCACCGTCCAATTTTGGATGAGTTGAGTGAGCGTTTGGCAGACAAGTTCTTCGTGAACTTCTCACTATTCCAGTCATTGCCAGACGCTTGGGGTATTGATCAGGTGTTCCCTGTATTGCCACTGAGCGGTTTAGACAATGCGGATGAGCGTCGTGCTGTGGTGTTGGACATCACTTGTGACTCTGACGGTACGATTGACCAGTATGTTGATGGTCAAGGCATTGAAACAACATTGCCAGTACCAGCGTGGAACCCAGATGAACCATACCTGATGGGCTTCTTCCTAGTAGGGGCGTACCAAGAGATCTTGGGTGATATGCATAACCTATTTGGTGATACGCACAGTGTTGTGGTGAATGTTGATGAGAGCGGAGAAGCGAACATTGACTACATCAACGAAGGCGACACAGTAGAAGACATGATGCGTTACGTTCACATTGATATGGACCTAATTCGTCAGAACTACAAAGAATTGGTAACGGCGAAAGTACCAGCGCAAGAGCAGCAAAGCGTACTTGAAGAGTTAGAGCAAGGCTTGATGGGTTACACCTATCTTGAGGATTTTTAATGAACGATCTATTTACGAAACCAGATTACTCGCTGTACTCCAATGCGATGACGTTTATGCGTCGTCCATTGGTGCAAAACCCAATCGATAACGATGCTGATGTGGTTGTGTTGGGCGCGCCGTTAGATATGGCGACATCTGGTCGACCAGGTGCTCGTATGGGCCCTGATGCGATTCGTCGTGCATCGGTAAACTTGGCGTGGGAAGGTAAGAAATTCCCGTGGGACTTCAATGTATTTGAACACACCTCAGTGATTGATGCTGGCGACCTTGTGTTTGATTGCGGTGATGCAGAAGACTTAACTCAACGTTTAGAAGCGGCTGCTGATGCGATTCTAAATAGTGGTAAAACTCTGTTAGGTTTAGGTGGTGATCACTTCATTACACTGCCTTTGCTTAGAGCATACGGTAAGAAGTACGGTGAGATGGCGTTGATTCACTTCGACGCACATACTGACACCTACAACCAAGGCAGCCGTTACGACCACGGCACCATGTTCTACCATGCACCGAACGAAGGTCTTATCTCGCCGGAACATTCAGTGCAAATTGGTATTCGTACAGAGTACAAGCAGGAAGGTCACGGCTTTAACGTAATAAATGCGATGCAAGCGAACGACATGAGCGTGGACGAGATCATCGCTCAAGTGAAAGGTATTGTGGGTGATAAGCCAGTGTACCTAACGTTTGATATCGACTGTCTTGATCCTGCTTTTGCACCGGGTACTGGCACGCCAGTATGTGGTGGTTTGAACTCAGATAAAGTTCTGAAAATCATCCGTGGTTTGCAGGGTATCAACATGGTTGGTATGGACGTTGTAGAAGTGTCTCCAGCGTATGACCAAAGTGACATCACAGCGTTAGCGGGTGCTACGATTGCGCTTGAGTTGCTTTATGTTTGGACGGCGAATCGCCTTGCTAAATCATAATATTTCATCGGTAACAGAATAACGCTATATACTGGTTCTAAAGCCCACTAAGGTTCAACTTAGTGGGCTTTTTTGTTTTCTAACCATCCAACTGACTGAGTCATCACAAAGCCCCATAACGCTTATGGGAAAAGTTGGTTAATCTGCTGCCAAATATCTCTTATGCAACTTATTTTATTGGTTTTTTGTGGTTTCTATAAATCAATAGCCTGCTTACTGTCTCAAAGGTGGGAATTGTTGCTGTTTAGTTGTTGATGCATAGCTCACTTCAATTAATGCCTTATTTTCGCTAATGATTTGTTAACTTTATTGCGGTATAAATTTATGAAATTGAGAGGTGTATATTTTTGTGAGTTTATTTGCATATAAATCAGCACCCTACTAACTTTTAACTAGTGTTCTGGAAACCATTGGAAAATAGACAAATTTGCAATAAGCGGTCAACTCACGCAGATATGGCATTTTTTATGGGGAAGACTAGGCTTAAAGGTAAGTAAACTATAAAAAAACAGGTGAAATTTATTCTCTTTTTGTACCTCTTCGATGAACCGTTTGAATGTGTTCTGAAGAGCGAGATATAAGTTAATGAAAACCTGAGATTGCTTTTACAAACAATTTTCACCGCTCTTAAGCAGCGATTTGTGACATCGGGGGATATATGGATATCGAAGTTTCGCGTCAGACTGTGGTAGTTGAAGCTACCAGTGGAGATGTGGTTGTAGTTAAGCCTGACGGCAGTGCCAGAAAAGTTTCGGTTGGCGATATCATCCGTGAAAATGAGATTGTTATTACCGCCCATGATGCTGAACTCCTAATAGGCTTGCCTAGCGGCCCTGTTGAGGTTGAAGGTAATTGTGTTGGTTGTGTCGATCAAGACTTGGCTTGGGCGGATGCGCCTATTGCCGGAGAGGTGAATATCGATTTGGCGCAAGCTGCTGATGATTCATTTACTGATGAAGATCTCGCGGCGATTCAAGAAGCCATTTTAGGTGGTGCCGATCCAACTCAAATCCTGGAAGCTACCGCAGCTGGTGGCGGCCAGGGCTCTGCAAACGCAGGCTTTGTCACCATTGATTACAACTATACAGAAACTCGTCCTTCGACCTTCTTTGAAACTTCAGGCCTAGAAGATCAATCTGTTGATGAAGATAGGGAAGAGTTTAGATCGATCACGCTCTCATCGGGTGGTCAATCCATCGCCGAAACACTGACCGAAGGTTCCATTTCCGGCAATACCTACCCTCAATCGGTTACGGTTACTGATACCGTTGTTGCGGGTAGTTTAGCGCTTGACCCAGATTCGCTTGCTCCAGAAACACTTTCTCTCGCCTCGCTCCTTAGTGAACTCAATAGCGACATTACCTCTAGTGGCCAACCGGTTACCTTTACGTATGATTCAGCCTCTAATTCGATTATTGGTGTTCAAGGCACAGATGAGGTGCTGCGCATCGATATTGATGCCGTGAGCGTTGGAAATGACATTGAATTATCGCTGACCACAACCGTTTCTCAACCGATAGATCATGTTCCGTCGATTGGTGGCGGACAGGTTTCCTTTACGGGTGACCAAATCAACATCGCCTTTGACATACAGGGCCAAGACACCGCAGGTAATCAGCTCGTCACACCAATTAATGCGCAAGTAACCGTCCTTGATGGGGGTGATCCGTCTGCTGAAAGCGTGTCTATCGATAACGTTGAAACAAGCAGTGCTGCAATTGAAGGCACCTTTTCAAATATTGGTAGTGATAATCTACAGTCAGCTGTTTTTGACTCAAGCGCACTTGCTCAATTTGATGGTGTGCTCAGTGACAATCAGACGACCGTTGCATCTTTGTCTGCTGATGGAAGTACCATCACACTGTCAATCCAAGGTAGCAGCGATGTTATTTTAACCGTTAGCTTAGATACTGACGGTACCTATCGATTTGAGCAATTGAGACCAATAGAGCAAGTCGGCACTGATTCGCTCTCTTTCTCTTTGCCAATCACGGTTACCGATTTTGACCAAGATGTCGTAACCAATACCATCAACCTCGCTATTTCTGATGGTGATAAACCAGTTATTACCAATGTCGACAGTATTGATGTTGATGAAGCTGGCATTGTTGGCGGGTCTCAAGAGGGGACGGCAACGGTATCAGGAAGTGGTAGTGTCACCTCAGAAATTTTTGATAGTGACATTATCGATCATCATGAACTTGAACCTGCAGAGTTTAATACCGGTGGTACACTGATATCTAACGGCGAGGTTGTATTACTTGAATTGGTTGATGAAACCAATGGTGTGCGAACGTACGAAGGCTATGTTGAGGTTAATGGCGCAAGAATTACGGTTTTTGATGTTAAAATTGATAGCCCATCCTTGGGTAGCTACGAATTTAACCTCTATGAAGAATTGTCGCATCAAGGTGCTGAAGACGCACTTTTAACCTTTGCACTGCCTATCTATGCGGTAGATGCAGATGGCGATAGATCGGCGTTATCCAGTGGTTCAAGTACTCCAGAAGCCGCGCAGATTCTTATCAACGTTAAAGATGATGTCGTTGAACTGGTTGATAAGGTTGAATCTGTCACTGAGCCGACTTTAGCCGGTGATACTGGCGTCTCGTATAACCTGTTTAATTTCGAAGGTGCGGATGGTTCGACAATTCAATCGTTCAACTACGACGGTGTTGATTATTCATTAGATCAGAGCTTACTGCCTGATGCTCCTCAAACCTTCAGTTTCACTGAGGGCGTGGTCACTATCTCGCTTAACGGTGATTTCAGTTTTGAAGTCGCTCGTGATATCGACCACTCAAGCAGTGAAACGATAGTAAAACAGTTCTCATTTTTAGCTGAAGATGGTGATGGTGATACTGATACCTCAACACTTGAGCTGAGTATTACCGATGGTCAGAACCCAACTATAGATCTGATTCCACCTGTTACTTTATCTGAAACAGATCTTGCCGATGGTTCTGCACCAAGCGGAAGTGCAGTAAGCGCAACTGAAACGATTACCTTTACTGCTGGTAGTGATGATGTGGCGAATTTCCGCATTGAGCCAACCGAGTTCAATGTCGGTGGGGCACTGACGTCCCAAGGGCTTGCAGTCGAGATAAAAGAAGATTCTTCTAATCCGGGTACTTATATCGGTTTTATTACTAACGGTTCTGGCTCTGAAATCCCAGTGTTCACCATTAGCTTCTCTGCTTCTACGTTAGGTGAATACACCTTTACTTTACTTGAAGCGCTAGACCATGTGGATGGCCTAGCGAACAATGATCTGAGCTTTGATCTTCCAGTATATGCGGTAGACAGCGATGGTGATGATTCTGTTGTGTCTCAACTGAATGTGACTATCGGTGATGATGTTCAAATCATGCAAGATGGCACCTTAGATATCGTCGAGCCTAACCTTGCTGACGGTACGGTGACCACCAACACCATTGATGTGATGCCAAACCAAAGTGCCGATGGTGCGACCATCACAGAGTTTTCTTTCGGCGGCATTGTTCAAACTCTGGATCAGAGTAATACTGGCGAGCAGAAATTCACTTTCACAGAGGGTGAGTTGTACATCACACTTCAAGGTGAGATGCGCTTTGAACCAAACCGTAATCTAGACCACTCCGCTAGCGAAGACATTGTTAAGTCCATAGTCGTGACGTCGAACGACTTTGATAACGACCCGGTGACATCAACCGTTACTTTGACTATTACTGATGGTGATAACCCGACTATCGATGCGGTACCGAGTGTTGCTCTTGAAGAAGCGGATCTCGCTGATGGCTCGTCACCAAGCGGCAGTGCGGTTAGCCAAACAGAAACCATCACTTTCACCAATCAAAGTGATGATGTTGAAAAATTCCGCTTGGAGCCGAGTGAGTTTAATACTGGCGGTACTCTGAAATCTGATGGCTTAGTGATTGAGATTCGAGAAGAGCCTGCGGGTTCGGGTAACTACATTGGCTTCACCACTGACACTTCAAATGTCGAGACCACAGTCTTCACGCTTGCATTTAGCAGCACGACTTTAGGTGAATACACCTTTACGCTTCTAGAAGCGATTGACCATACCCCAATTCAAGGCAATAACGACTTAACGTTTAACTTGCCAGTGTACGCGGTCGATAGCGATGGCGATGATTCTCTCATGTCGCCACTTGCTGTGACGATTACCGATGATATCCAAGTCATGGTAGATGGCGCGTTTACGATTGAAGAGCCGACTGTGGCTGATTTAGCCTCGGGTACACCGACAACTACGACTGTGAATGTTCTTGATCAAGAAGGGGCTGACGGCACGACCATCACCCAAATCAATTATGACAACGGCACAGTATTTACGCTTGACCAGAGCAATACGGGAGAGCAGAAGTTTGTGGTTGCTGAAGGTTCGCTTTATGTCACGCTGCAAGGTGATGTGCGCTTTGAACCGAATCGTAACCTCGACCATACAAGTGGAGACATCGTTAAGTCGATAGTCGTGACTTCAAGCGACTCAGATAGTGATGTTGTTACTTCTACAGTCACGTTGACTATTACTGATGGTGATATTCCAACGATCGACAATGTACCGAGTATTACTTTATCTGAAACTAATTTGAGTGATGGTTCTACGCCAAGCGGTTCTGCAGTAAGTCAAACAGAGACGATTACCTTTACTAATCAAAGTGATGATGTCGCGAGTTTCCGTATTGAACCGACAGAATTCAATGTAGGTGGAGCGCTCAAATCAAATGGGCTGGTGGTTGAACTAAAAGCAGACCCAAGCACACCAGGTGGTTACATCGGTTTTGTGACTGATGGTTCGAACGTCGAAACCAACGTGTTCACGATCAGTTTCTCTAGTACTACCCTCGGCCAATACACTTTTACGTTATTGGAAGCGTTAGACCATGTGGATGGTTTAGCGAACAACGATCTTAGCTTTAACCTTCCTGTTTATGCGGTAGACACCGACGGCGATGATTCATTGGTGTCACAGTTGAATGTGACCATCGGTGATGATGTTCAAATCATGCAAGATGGATCTCTAAATATTGTCGAGCCAACAGTTGCCGATTTGGCTGCGGGCACGCCCACGACAACAACCGTTAATGTATTTGATCAAGAAGGGGCAGACGGCGCGACCATCACGCAATTTACTTATGATGGCGGGGCTGTATTAACGCTTGACCAGAATAATACTGGCGAGCAGAAGTTCGTAGTTGCTGAAGGTTCACTGTATATCACTATCCAAGGTGATGTTCGCTTCGAGCCGAACCGTAATCTCGACCATACTAGTGGAGATATCGTGAAACAGATCGAGGTCACCTCAAGCGATTTCGATAAGGACACCGTGACCTCGACAGTCACCCTGACGATTACCGATGGTGATATCCCGACCATTAATACGGTGCCAAGCGTTACTCTTTCTGAAACCAACCTTGCTGATGGCTCAGCACCAAGTGGCGGTGCTGTAAGTCAAACTGAGACGATCACTTTTACTAATCAAAGTGATGATGTGACCCGTTTCCGTATTGAACCTACCGAGTTCAATGTTGGTGGTGCACTGAAATCGAATGGTTTTGCGGTCGAGATAAAAGAAGATTCAGTGAATCCGGGCACTTATATCGGCTTTATTACTGATGGCTCAAACACTGAAATTCCAGTATTCACGATTAGCTTCTCGACCACGACTCTTGGTGAATATACCTTTACTTTATTGGAAGCGTTAGATCATGCAGATGGTCTAGCGAACAATGATCTGACCTTTGATCTTCCGGTCTATGCGGTAGACAGCGATGGCGATGATTCTTTGGTGTCTCAGCTAAATGTGACTATCGGTGATGATGTTCAAATCATGCAAGATGGCACGCTAGATATCGTTGAGCCAAATCTGGCTGACGGTACGGTGACAACTAGCACCATTGATGTAATGCCAAACCAAAGTGCTGATGGTGCAAGCATCACTGAGTTTTCTTTTGGTGGCATCGTTAAAACGTTGGATCAGAGTATCGTAGGCGAGCAGAAATTCAGTTTCATAGAAGGTGAGTTGTACATCACCCTTCAAGGTGAGATGCGTTTTGAACCCAACCGTAACTTAGACCATTCCGCGAGCGAGGACATTGTTAAGTCGATAGTCGTGACATCGAATGACTTTGATAACGATCCGGTGACCGCGACTGTTACGTTGACCATAACCGATGGCGATAACCCGACTATCGATGCGGTGCCGAGTGTGGCACTTGAAGAAGCGGATCTGGCTGATGGTTCGTCACCAAGTGGCAGTGCGGTTAGCCAAACAGAAACCATCACTTTTACCAACCAAAGTGATGATGTTGTAAAATTCCGCTTAGAGCCGAGTGAGTTTAATACTGGCGGTACGCTGAAATCTGATGGCTTAGTGATTGAGATCCGAGAAGAACCTGCGGGTTCAGGTAACTACATTGGCTTCACCACAGACATTTCAAATGTAGAAACTACAGTCTTCACTCTTGCATTTAGCAGCACGACTCTAGGTGAGTACACCTTCACGCTTTTAGAAGCGATTGACCATACACCAATTCAAGGTAATAACGATCTAACGTTTAACTTGCCAGTGTACGCGGTCGATAGCGATGGCGATGACTCTCTGATGTCGCCTCTGGCTGTAACGATTACCGATGATATTCAAGTCATGGTGGATGGTGCTCTCAGCATTGAAGAGCCGACAGTGGCTGACTTAGCCGCTGGCACGCCGACAACCACGACCGTCAACGTTCTTGATCAAGAAGGGGCCGATGGCACGACTATCACCCAAATCAATTACGACAATGGCACGGTGTTTACGCTTGACCAGAGTAATACGGGTGAGCAGAAGTTTGTGGTTGCTGAAGGCTCGCTCTATATCACTCTGCAAGGCGATGTTCGCTTTGAACCGAACCGCGATCTTAATCACTCGAGCGGGGATATCGTTAAGTCGATAGTCGTCAGTTCAAGTGACTCTGATAGCGATGTGGTGACTTCAACAGTAACGCTAACTATTACCGATGGTGACCTACCAATCATCAATGTCATTCCTGGTGTGAGTCTTTCTGAGGTCGAACTTGCTGATGGCTCTGCGCCAACGGGTAATCCAGTATCGATGACTCAAGTGATTACCTATACCGAGGGTAGTGATGATGTTAGTCATTTCAGAATTGACCCTGCCCAGTTCAATACTTCGGGGGCTTTGAAGTCGAATGGATTAGAGGTTGAGATTAAAGAGCAGCCAGCGAACTCTGGTAACTACATTGGCTTTGTAAAAGACGGTGCTAACGTAGAAACCAACGTGTTTACAATCAGTTTCTCAACCACAAATTTAGGGCAATACACGTTTACGCTGCTTGAAGCGTTAGACCACGCGGATGGATTGCAGAATAATACTCTAAACTTCGATGTGCCGGTTTTAGCAGTGGATACCGATGGTGATGAGTCTGCGATGTCACCAATGACAGTGACCATTACCGATGATGTACAAGGTGTACAAGACGGGTCATTGAATATTGTTGAGCCGTCACTGGCTGATCTCGTGGCAGGCACACCAACTACGCCAACTATTGATGTTATGCCGACTCAAAGTGCTGATGGCGCAAAGGTCACCCAATTTATTTACGATGGTGGTACTGCTGTCACCTTGGATCCGAATGTATCGACAGAACAGGTGTTTACTGTAACCGATGGTTTACTATACATCACGATTGAAGGCGAAGTTCGTTTTGAGCCAAATCGAAATCTGGATCATTCAGCGGGTGATATTGTTAGAACGATTGTTGTAACGACCAGCGACTTTGATAACGATACTGATACCGCGGATGTCACATTGACGATCCAAGATGGGATTGATCCGGTTATCGATGTTGTTCCTAGCGTCAACTTATCGGAAGTGAACCTAGCAGATGGCTCAACGCCAAGTGGTTCTGCGGTGAGTTCAACACAAACCATTACCTACACCGTGGGTAGTGATGACTTAAGCCACTTTAGAATCGCGACCAACGAATTCAACCCTGGTGATGTGCTGAAATCAAATGGTCTTGTTGTTCAGCTAAAAGAAGATCCTGCTTCACCTGGCGACTACATCGGGTTTACTGATGATGGGGCCGGTAACGTAACTGATGTATTCACCATTGATTTTGATAGTGTCAATAAAGGTCAGTTCACCTTCACGCTGATTGAGGCTCTCGATCACCTTGATGGCGCACTCAATAACGACCTTAACTTCAATTTACCTGTTTATGCGGTTGATACTGATGGTGATGACTCAGTTAAGCGTGATGTTGTTGTCACTATTCAAGATGACCTCCAACAAATGCAAGATGGCACGTTAACCATCACAGAGCCAAATACTGGCACACCAACTACCTCGACGGTTGATGTTTTACCTACGCAAAGTGCTGATGGGGCGACCATTACACAGTTCACTTATGACGGTGGGTCTGCGATTACCTTAAATCAAAACATCAGCGGTGAGCAGGAATTTGTTTTCACTGAAGGCTCGCTGTTTGTCACTTTGGATGGCGATGTAAGGTTTGAACCAAATCGTAATCTTGACCACTCAGCGGGCGACATTGTTAAGCTGATTGAATTTACTTCATCTGATTTTGATAAGGATATTTCCTCTTCAACGGTAACACTCACTATCGTTGATGGTGATGGGCCAACGTTGAATGTCGTACCGAGTGTTAGCTTGTCTGAAAGCTTACTGGCTGATGGTTCAACACCGAGTGGCAACCCAGTCAGCGTAACTCAAACCATTACTTCACTCGCAAGCAGTGATGACATCGAGAAGATTGTCGTCGAAGTAGGGTTGTTTAATACCAGCGGTGTATTGAAGTCTGATGGCCTTGAATTGAGCTTGCGTGAAGAGCCTGCTGGTTCAGGTGACTACATAGCATTCACAACGGATGGCTCGGGTGTTGAGAAAATTATCTTCACTCTAGAATTTGATAACACTAACCCGAGTGAGTACACGTTTACTTTGTTAGAGCGTTTGGATCATGTCGACGGATTAGGAAACAACGATCTTAGTTTTGATCTTTCCGTTTACGCACAAGACACTGATGGTGATATTTCAGCGTCTAAACCGCTTTCTGTGACCATCAGTGATGATGTTCAATTGATGCAATCTGGTGCTCTGAGCATCACAGAGCCAAGTACGGGTACGCCAACTACAACGACATTTGATGTGATGCCTGCGCAAAGTGCTGATGGCGCCACCATAACCAAATTTACTTATGGTAGTCAGCCTGAAGAATCTCTAGTGCAAACCAATACTGGTGAGCAAGAGTTCGTATTTACAGAAGGTTCGTTGTTTATCACGCTTGAAGGCGATGTGCGCTTTGAGCCTAATCGAAATCTGAATCATTCTGGTGGTGACATCGTTAAGACGATTACCGTCACATCAGAAGATAAAGACGGTGATATTGTTACTTCGACAGTGACACTGACGATTTCAGATGGTGCTCCACCGGTAATTGATACGGTACCAACGGTTGCATTGGAAGAAGCGAATCTAGTGGATGGCTCATCTCCGAGCTTACCTGTGAGCCAAACTGAAACCATCACTTTCACAGCGGGCAGTGATGATATGAGTCATTTCCGTATTGATACCACTCAGTTCAACACGTCTGGTGATTTGAAATCGGATGGCCTAGTAGTTCAGCTTAAAGAAGATCCAGCCAACAGCGGAACCTATATTGGTTTCGTTGAAAGTGGTGGTGTTCAAACTGATATCTTTACCATCACTTTTAGTAGTGTGGTGCTAGGCGAATACACCTTCACTTTGTTGGAAGAGCTCGATCATCTGCCTGTACAAGGCAACAACGATCAAGTATTCACTCTGCCAGTGATCGCGGTCGACCTAGACAATACCGATTCTGTGATGAAACCTTTGACCGTTACTATCACCGATGATGTGCCTGTCATTACCGACACGACAGTGACCAGCACATTTGTGGTTGATGAAGATGATCTTGGGTCTGTGGTCTCTCAAGCAACAGGTGCATTTGTTACCACAGAAGGTGCTGACCAAGTAGAGGTTTACGAACTGCGTAATATCTCTGCTCTTGAAGCGACATTGACCTCTGGAACTGAAGCTATTTCTATTACAGAAGTCACTGGAGCTGCGAACACAACGACCTATCAAGGTACGACAACAAGCGGAACTCCTATCTTCACGCTCGCGCTAGCGAATGACGGCTCTTATACGTTTACGTTGCTAGGTCCTCTAAACCATCCAACAAGCCCGAATTCCAATACCTTAACGATTCCATTTGATGTCGTTGCGGTTGATGGTGACGGTGATGACTCTAACCAGTATGTACTGCCGATCGAAGTGCTCGATGATGTTCCAGTGATGAGTGCGCCAACGGGTGAGACGGTGGTTGATGAAGATGATCTTGCTGGGATTGGTTCGGATCAATCCGAAGACACCATTATTAACGGGCTATTCACCGTTGATGAAGGTGCTGATGGTGTTGTTAAGTACGAATTGGTCGATGAAAACTTAGTGATTGCAGGCTTAACTTCTGATGGAGAAAGCCTAGAGTGGTTGCCTGTTTCACAAAGCGGTACAACCTTCACTTATGTTGCTCAGACGGTAACCAGCAATCAACCTGTGTTTGAAATCATTTTCGATACCTCAAACAACAGTTATCAATTTGAGCTGTTTAAACCACTTAAGCACCCTGATGGCGCGAATGAAAACACCATCGAGCTTGATTTCTCTGTCGTGGCTGAAGATTTTGACCAAGATAAATCGAACGCCATCGACCTGACTATTACGGTAACTGATGATGTTCCGTTGGTGACTACTCAATCGATCACGCGAATTGAAGGCCAAGGTTATGGCAACTCCAAAGTTAACATGTTTGCTAATGCGACGGATGTGGGTGCGGATGATGCAGCGCTGACTCGCATAGAGGGCATTACCAGCAATGGCGCCGACATCGTGTTCCGCACAGGAAACAATGGGCCATACAGCAGCAGCTTTGATTTAAACAGTGGTGTCCAGCAGGTACGAGTGTATGAACAAACCGATGATGGTAGTGGCGGTATCGATACTCGCGAGCTTGGTAGACTGCGCATAAATTCCAATGGTGAGGTGGAGTTTAGAGCCACTAATTATCTCGATCATGATGGAGACACCATCGACTTCTCGATCAATGTTATTGCGACAGACGGTGATTTGGATACGTCATCAACGCCTTTGAACATCACGATCACGGATGAAGAGTCTTCAGCAGTATCGCTCAAGGTGACTACGTTTGAGGATGCGGGTAGAGACTCGACAATCCCTTACGCAACGGGCGATGCTCCAAGCCTAGAGAATATTCAAGATAATCAAAGCGGTTTGCCTGATGCCCCTGCACAAATTGCGCTGCAGGTTAACCTGAAGGACCAAGATAATGGCGAGTCTATCGGCCAACTGACGATTCAAAGTGGTAATCACAGAGGGACGTTCTATTACTTTGATGGCGTGGAATATCACAAGTTAGTCGCTGAACCAAACGGTGATATCTTGTTTGGTCCGCCTCAAATGCAGCAGAGCTTTGCTCCAAGCACGAACCAGCCATTAGACATCATCGCGACAATCGATAACTTGTTCTTTGTTCCAGACCAAAACTACGGTTCGAATGACAATGGTGTGCGAATCAACTACGAACTTGAGATTGATAATAATGGTTCGCTAGACCACACCGTAACCTCAAACTTTAGAATTGAAATTGAAGCGGTAGCCGACATCGCCACTTGGGATGATGCGAATAGCACGTATCAATATCAAGTGAATGAAGATGAAGACAATGTGACGCTGCAGCTGAACGCAGAGTCACAAGATAACAGCCGTACCGAGACCATTACCTATGAGCTTGAAGCGATTCAGGGTGATGGGAAGTTTGAGCTGTTGGATCAAAATGGCAATGTGTTAACGCCGGTCAATGGTGTCTACACGATTGCTGCCGCAGATATCAATAGCACCGTGGTTAACCCTATTGATAATTTCTCTGGGCAAATTGAGTTCAAAGCAACCGCAATTACGGAAGAGACGCGTAATCCATACGATGACGCAGCCAACGGAGGGGCAAATGATAAGACAACGGCTCGCTCTGTAGAGCAAAACATTATCATTGATGTGACTGCCGATGCGGATCCAGGCTCGTTCAGCGTTAACCGGATTCGTATTAATGAAGACAATATTGATGATCCAGACTACCTCGGTCCTCTGGCAAACAAAGATGCCTTCACGTTGGATGAAGTGATCACCATGAATGGCTCGGTGGACACTGATGGCTCCGAAGAGTTGTTTGTTCGAATCAGCAATATAACCGAAGGTGCGGTGCTTTATTTCCTCGGAACCACTACTCCGGTTCCTACAATCACCATCAACGGTGTCGATTATCAGGAAGTGGCGTATTCCGATTTAGCCAATGTAGAAATTGTTCCGACTAAACACAGCAATGTTGATTTCACGTTTGAGGTTACGGGTGTTGTAAAAGATACCGCGAACCTCTCTACTGGTGCACAAGTTGATGAAGAAATCCTAGGGACTAAAACGGTTAACGTAGAAGTGAAAGGTGTCGCTGATATTCCTTACGGTGGTACCAACGGCACAGCTTGGACAGCAATCACCGATGGCACAACATCTGGCGTTCAAACCACAATTCAAGAGAGTCAAAATGGCGATAGCTTTGCTGAACTCGATTTCACTGTATTGTCGGGCGAGAGAAGACCTGATAGCGGTACAACACCACTACCTGACGATGGCTCAGAGTCGATAACGGTGATTCTTTCAGGCATTCCTGACGGCGTTATCTTGGAAGATGGCGATGGTACCGTGATTGACTTGAACTTTGTTGGTTATGAAACGGGACCGGGTGGTAGCCCTGATCTGTCTAAACCTATTTATGAAGCGAACATCACTGAGGCGGGGAAAACTTCAGGTATCCGAATTAGACCTGTTGATTCATCGACAGAGAATATCCACATCCAAGGTAAAGTGATCGTGACCGAGAATGATGGTCATACGCTTACCTTTGACCAAGAAGTTCGAGTGCTGGTTGAGCCTAGGATTGATACCTCTGCAACCTACAATACGGTGACTCGTGGGGACGAAGATACGGCGATCAACATTGATTGGCACCCAGAGGGCACTGATTACATTGACGATGATGAGCACTTCACTTCAATCGTTATCAGTGGCATTCCAAATGGTGTTGAAAATGTGGTTGTAAACGGTGATGTGATTTGGAACTACGATGCTGCGGCTGGAACGCTAACCATCACACCTAAGAGCGGGCAGACTCCAGAAGCGTTCACTCAGATAGCATTGAACAATAATTTTATTCAGATAACACCGGAACAAGATTCGAGCACCGACTTTACGCTAAATACGGTTGTCACGATTGAAGAACGCGATCATGAATACGTTGACGCTACTGATCCTGGTCAGGGTATTGCAACAGCGACAATCACGGGCTCGATTGATGTGCGTGTGCGACCTGTGGTTGAGCCAGAAGATGCGAGCAACAAACTTGTGGTCGATGAGGTCGCGGGTCTTACAGACTTGAGTACAGTGGTCGCGGATGCCCTAACTGGTGTTCTCAAATTTACAACCAACAGTGACAATACTTCGGTTACGGATGAGTTTGTTATTCGATACCAAGAAACTGATGCTTCGTCTGCTATTGAAGAAGTTGACCAGCTAGTGATTCAACTGACCAATGTGGACGACTCGGCGTTATCAGATGCTGTCCTCAACCAGCTGCTTGTTATTGGTGCCGCTTATGAAGGCAATGGTCGTTGGGTGGTAACAAATGAAGATCTGTTTAGTATTAGTGCACCAAACGGTCTTGCGTTTCCGCCAGTTTCTGGCCTTCCAGGCGTTTTCAATGACATCAAGATGACCATCTACAGTACCGTGATTGATCGAGGTGATGGCGCTGAAACTGAGTCATCAGCTGCAGTTCAGAGGGAAGGTGAAGTGAACTTGTCATTCCCAGAAGTACTTGTTGGCGGGAACGAGGTAGCTGCAGATATTACGATGACGCCAGATAGCGTTGTCGATGCTGTAGAGGATACACAGCTAGACTTGGGAGCGGCACTAAATAGTCTGATCACATTCTCCGGTGAAGACGCTTCAACAGACCAAGTGACTATCATTATTGATGACTCTGTGACCATTCCCCCAGGAGTGACTTTCCCAATCAGTTTAGGGGGAGGCAGTGATGTTGACTTCGTTAACGGGAAGTATGTATTTGAAACTACCGTTGATCAGGGCGTTTCGACAGATTTCTCTGGTTTGCTTCTTAACTTGCCAGCTGACTATTCTGGCGACTTTAGGTTACCAATCACAATAGTAACTAAAGATACACTGTCTGGTGATGAGAAAACCTTGGTGACCGATGTCGTTATTAAAGTCGCTCCTGACGTTGAAGGTAATCCAGACATAGATGTTACGGTTGTTGGCTCGCTCGATGACTCGTTTAATCCTGTTGATACTGATGGTCAACCAGGACAAGATCCAGTGGGTTACGAAGATACTTACATTCAGCTTGATTTCAGCACAACCATTACTGACCAAGTCAGTGGGGTTGAGGGTGGCGACGAAAAATTCACATCTATTACGCTGACTTTGGATGACACAAGTGTAGGTGCGTTTTACACAAGCGCGGGTGTATCGCTTGGTACGTCCGTGACCTTCAATGAAGCGGACATTAATGCCGGCGCTCTGGACAATGTATTGTTCCGTCCTGCTCTCAACTACCCAACGGGGAATGATATTAACCAAGTACAGGTGAATGTCAGCGGAACAATAACCGATACCGCTACTTACAATGACGCCTCGTCTCCAGTTGGAACGGCAACCGATACTGATACGTTCAACACCAGTGTTAGCTTTGAAGTTGTCCCTGTGGTTGATGATGTGCTTGTAACAGGGCCGGGTAGTGATCCTGATGTCATTGAGATCACGGGCAATGAAGATCAAGCTATTTCTCTATCGGGAACGGGGCCTGTTTCTATTGCGCTCACTGACCTAGACGGCTCAGAGCAGTTCGTTTCGATTAAGTTCACCGGTGTACCTGATGGATTCTTAATGAATGCAGATCCGGGCTCAGCTTATACAGTGAAGAACAATGGTGGTGGTGAGTGGAGTGTTCAACTGCCTCAAGCATCAGGGTTGTCATTTGATTTGAGTGAGATTTCGATCCTACCGCCTAAAAACTTCAGTGGTACGGCGGAATTTGGCGTTGCTGTCTTTACTCAAGAATCCTTGTTAGGCGTGCCAACTGCAGCCTCGAACCTACCAAGCTTTAAGCTGCATGTGGTGCCAGTGGGTGATGATGTTGATACCAACCCAACGGACTCTGTTACTGGCAATGAAGGCCAAAACATTGATATCGAAATCAATGCGACTATTTTGGATAAAGAGCTATCTGCAACAGGCAGCGGCACGTATACCGAAAATGCGCCAGAGACACTTCGTGTAGAGGTGGCTGGTGTACCTCAAGATGCCTCTATCTACTATCCAGACGGTACGACGTTGGCGAGCTACGATCCGGTGACACAGATTTGGACGCTGGATGTACCTGCTCAGTCGCTTGATAAGATCGTATTTAATTCTGGTCAACACAACAGCGATACAGGTAATGCGTTGGGTATTACTGGCCCATTACAAATCACGGTTCGCTCTGTGGACACTGATGCTGACAACACTGAATACCTGGGTACACCAACCAGCTTCGATGTTGATTTAGTGATTGACCCTATCAACGATCAACCAACGTTCGTCAACGTTACCAATATTGAAACGCAAGAAGACTCAACTGGTGTCGCGATTAACAACTTCAGCATCTACGACGTAGACGCAAGTTTTGATAACCCAGATGCGCCGTATACGCTGACGTTGGAAATTGACCAAACATTGCCAGGAGCACAGGGCGTCTTTGAGTTTACAAGCTCTCCAGATGTGACGTTTGTACTGCAACCTGACGGTTCACTGGTCATCACCGGTAAAGAAGCTGACATCAATACGGCATTGACCAATGGTGCGGTGACCTTTAAGCCGGATCCAGACCAGAACTACCTCAACCAGAGTGGGTTGGTGACAATCAACGCAACACTCGATGACGGCGGTAACAATGGTCTTATTGACCCAGCGGATCCGAACACTGCACAGACTAACCAGACGACTTTCACGATTAAGGTGACGGAAGTAAACGACGCGCCTATCGCGACAGACGTTGATTTAGGCTCGATTGCTGAAGATGGTCAGATAGTCATTGTTGAAGGTGATTTGATTGCAGCAAGTTCTGACCCTGAAAACCACAACCTCACGGTAACAGGTGTCACCCTGACTCAGGGACAAGGTCAGTTAACGCGCTTTGAAAATGCTGGTGGCGCTGACAACGCAGCGATTACCGGTCCATTCTGGCTATTTGTCGCCGACAACGATTTTAACGGCGATGTTAAATTCAATTACTCCATTATCGATGATGGCACAACTAATGGCGTGGATGACTTCCAAACTGACAGTGCTGAAATTAGCCTTGAAGTCACCGAAGTGAATGATCAGCCTGTTGCGGCGGATATCGACCTAGGCACCATGCTTGAAGAAGGTCAATTGATCATCAAAGAAGAGGATTTGATAGCCGCGACCACAGACCCAGACAATGACGCAATTACTGTGACCAGTTTGGTGCTCGATCAAGGTCAGGGCACACTGCAACGCTTCGAAAACGTGGGTGGTGCGGATGATGCGACGATTACGGGCCCATATTGGGTGTTTACCGCAGCCGATGAATACAACGGCGACGTTAAATTCACTTATAGCGTTGAGGATGACGGCACGACAAACGGTGTCGATGATTTCCTAACTGACAGTGCTGAAATCAGTGTTGTGGTAACGGAAGTGAATGATAAACCGGATGCAACGGATATCGATTTAGGCACCATCCTCGAAGAAGGTCAATTGATCATCAAGGAAGAGGATTTGCTTGCAGCGACGACAGATCCGGAAAATGATACGATTACCGTGACTAATCTGGTGCTCGATCAAGGCCAAGGCACACTGCAACGCTTTGAAAACGTCGGTGGGGCAGATGATGCTACGATTACTGGTCCTTACTGGGTATTTACCGCAGCAGATGAATACAACGGTGATGTTAAGTTTACTTATACCGTAGAGGATGACGGGACAACGAATGGCGTTAATGACTTCCTAACCGATACCGCTGAAATCACTGCCGTGGTACAAGGTTTGAACGATACTCCTGTCGTGAGTGGTGACAGTGTCACTATGTTGATTAATGAAGACGCAGGACAACTGCTTAGTGGTATTAATGTCAGTGACCCTGATTATGTCGATAGTTTTGCTAATGACTTGATGACAGTAACGCTGACCGTTGATTACGGAACACTTTCCGTATCATTACCTGCTGGTACTAGTTTGACCGTTAATGGTGACAATAGTGGTTCGGTGACGTTGGTGGGGACGCTGAGCGATCTGAATGCCTTGATTGACACACCGACCAGTCCGAATGGGGTTTACCTTGATGCAAGCTTGGCTCCAACCAACAACATCGGCTTAGAGGTCACCGCCAAAGACAGCGGTAATCCTTCTGGTATCGCTATTGAAACGGCACCAGTTGTTTATAACATTGCGGTGACGCCTGTAGCGAACGCGCCAAGCCTAACGATTGACCCTGCGTCTAACTACGTAAGAAACATCACTGCGAGCCAGTCGGTGAGTAATAGTGGTGTTCCTTTGGTTGGCATTATCGCAGCTCTAACAGACGTTACAGAAGAGCTAACGCTACATATCAGTGATGTGCCTGCGGGGGCTCAAATCACCAGTGACGTTGGCTCCGTAACGGATCTTGGTGGTGGGGTATGGATGGCGACCGCTGATGCAATTGAAAGTTTGCAGGTGGTTGGGCTTTCTCAAACACCAGGTAGCTACACGCTTAAAGTTGAGGCAGTTTCTGAAGAGCTAGATAACAACGATACAGCCACATCGGCGGCAATCGATCTAAACGTGAACATTGTGTCAAACGCAGTAGATATTAATTTGGCTAGTGAGACCGATGATGTGCAGTTACTGGCTGGGGCTAATGCAACAGATCTAACGGCGGGCTCAGGTAATGACCGACTTGAAGGCGGAGCTGGTGATGACACCCTTATCGGCGGTGATGGCAACGATACGCTCATTGGTGGCGGCGGTTCGGATATCTTGACCGGTGGTGATGGTATGGACTCGTTTGTTTGGCTGAACATTGAGGATGGTGTCGAAGATACGATCACTGACTTCAATTTAGCCGAAGGTGACCAGATTGACCTACGTGAGGTATTACCTGAACTGAAAGACGCGAATGTGAATATGGCGACATTGCTTCAGCATGTTGATGCCAAGCTAGAAGGGAATGATGTTGAGTTAACCATCAACCCTGATGGCTTAGGTACAACAGAGCAAGTGATTGTGGTTGAGGACCTCGCGCCTCAGTTGACGTTAAGCGGTACTATGCCTTCAGATATTCTGGACGCACTCGTACAGCAGAATGTTATTACTCATGGGTAGTTTTCCGCTCTGATAAGCTCGATAGCCAGAGCGGATTAAAATAAATGAAATAGGCCAGCAATGCTGGCCTATTTTTTATCTAAAACTATAGAAAACTATTTAAGAGAGTTGTGAATCAGGAACTCTTCTTCAACACCTTTCAGTTTCATCTCATCCATAATGAAGTTCACAGTGTTCAGCAAACGTTGCTCACCTTTAGGAATGAGGTAACCGAATTGGCTGTTGGTAAATGGTGTTTCACAGCGAGCTGCTTCAAGGCGTTCGTCCGTCACTTGGTAGAATAGGCCTTCCGGAGTTTCAGTCACCATTACATCAACTTTGCCTTCCGCAACGGCTTGCGGTACATCTAAGTTGTTTTCGTAGCGAGTGAAGCTTGCATTCTGTAAATGAGCATCTGCAAACATCTCGTTAGTGCCACCGATATTTACGCCAACACGGACCGAAGATAGATTCACTTTCTCGATGCTGTTGTACTGTTCTGCTTTACCTTTAGCGACTAAGAAACACTTACCAAAGGTCATGTAGCCTTGAGTTTGTTCTGCGTTTAGCTGACGCTGCATTTTACGTGTAATGCCTCCCATCGCGATGTCGTATTTATCGTCGTCTAGGTCGGTCAGCAGATCTTTCCATGTGGTACGAACAATCTTCAATTCAACGCCTAATTGCTCCGCGATGTGCTGTGCAACATCGATATCGTAGCCAGAGTAGCTTTTACCATCAAAGTAAGAAAATGGCTTGTAGTCGCCAGTGGTGCCCACACGAAGGGTACCGGATTTTTGAATGTCTTCTAACTGGTCAGCTTGTGCGACACCAGAAAGTGCCAGAGCAATGGAAGCAAGTAATAGTGATGTTTTTTTCATTGTAATTATCTGTTGTGTTTGTGTTGTTAATCAAAGTAACAGAAACAATCCGAGAAAGAGATCAAACCATTGGAAAGGTTGGAAAATAAGATAAAACGAGGGGAGGAGATAGGCATTCCTATGGTTTGTGAGCATTAATCGAGATGCGTTTCATATTCTAATTTGATAAAGCGAAGGTAAATAACAAGCCCATGTTATTGAATAACATGGGCTTCATTTTGGTTTAACTTGTTAGCTGTTTAGCTGTTTAGCTGTTTAGCTATTTAGCAACTGACTCGTTGTTCATCTTAGCCGGAGCTTTAGATGCGTTAACCAGAAGGATACCAACGGTTAGTACCATCGAACCACATAGTAGGAACAATAAGCGTCCTGTTGGTTCGTTTGGAATCAGAGCCATTGCGAGGATACCGAAACCTGCCGTGCTGATAAGCTTACCAAGCATTGAACGCTGTTTAGTATCTAGGTTCTGCTGCTCTTCACCTTCCGCTACTAACGGCGTGTTCCAGTTAGTGAATAGTTGGTCAACTTCTTTCTCACGCTCTGGCGTTAGGCCTTTGTAGAAGCGAGACGTTAGGATGAAGTAACCACCCGTGAACACTACGTGAGCCGCTAGGCTTAGACCAACTTTCAAGTCGCTCCATTCACGGCCAGTCAGTGCTGTTTCTAGACCAAATAGGTTCTCGATGTCTTCTGCTTGAAGCGAAATACCGAAGATGTAAGAAACGAAACCACCAACCACTAGAGTAGACCAACCAGCCCAGTCTGGCGTCTTACGAATCCACATACCAAGTAGTACAGGGATAAGCATTGGGAAGCCAATCAATGCACCAACATTCATTACGATGTCGAATAGGCTCAAGTGACGCAGAGAGTTGATGAACAAACCAATCGAGATAATGATGATACCCATCATGATGGTTGTTAGCTTACTTACAATAACCAGCTCTTTTTGTGTCGCGTTTTTACGAACAATAGGGCTGTAGAAGTTCATCACGAAGATACCAGCGTTACGGTTCAAACCTGAATCCATAGAAGACATCGTTGCAGCGAACATTGCAGACATTAGAAGACCAACCATACCTGCAGGCATTACGTTTTGTACGAATGCTAGGTAAGCAGCATCACCCGCTTTATCGCCCATTGATGCGTATTGATCCGCAAACTCAGGCATGAATGCACTTACGTACCAAGGTGGTAGGAACCAAATTAGAGGGCCAACAACCATAAGGATACATGCTAGGCCTGCCGCTTTACGTGCGTTTTCACTGTCTTTTGCACATAGGTAACGGTAAGCATTGATGCTGTTGTTCATTACACCGAACTGCTTCACGAAGATGAATACAACCCAAAGGATGAAGATGCTCATGTAGTTTAGGTTGTTACCTAACATGAAGTCGCCGTCGAAGTTAGCAACGATGTTAGTTAAGCCGCCACCGTGGAAGTAAGCTGCTACCGCACAAGTGATTGTCACGGCCATGATTACAAGCATTTGCATGAAGTCAGAAGCAACAACCGCCCAAGAGCCGCCCGTTACCGCCATCAATACTAGAACCATACCCGTTACCACAATGGTAGCTTCCATTGGGATATTGAATACCGCTGCTACAAAGATAGCTAGACCGTTTAGCCAGATACCTGCAGAGATAAGGCTGTCCGGCATACCTGCCCATGTGAAGAACTGTTCAGACGTTTTACCAAAGCGCTGACGAATAGCTTCGATCGCCGTTACCACACGAAGTTGGCGGAACTTTGGAGCGAAGTACATATAGTTCATGAAGTAGCCAAAAGCATTGGCTAAGAATAGGATTACAATAACGAAACCGTCATTGAACGCGCGTCCTGCGGCACCTGTAAACGTCCATGCTGAAAACTGTGTCATGAAGGCAGTTGCACCAACCATCCACCACAACATTTTGCCGCCCCCTCTAAAGTAATCACTTGTTGAGGTGGTGAACTTACGGAACATCCAACCAATCGCGATTAAAAAGAAGAAGTAGGCGAGAACAACAAAAGTATCAATAGTCATCTTTTCAGCCTTTTAAATATCATAATTAACTGGGCTTAGATTAACGCGTACAAAGGTTTATTTGTACTACAATATGTCTTTAGTATGATCTAGGTCGCATTGATTTTTTCTTTAAGATTAACGGTTTAATTAAGTTGTTGTTTTTAATGGTTTTAATTAACATCTAATTTTGGTTTTGTTTGATGTTTAACGACCCGATAAATGTACATATGTATTACAATATAAACCAAAAACCAATAACAAAGGTCACCCATAAGATTTTAGTTATAACCGTAACAAATGTGCTACAAATGAGCCCAATTTTGCGACAGCTCTCATAATTAAAATTACGAAATAATTATCAACCATCACGTGGTTAACGCAGAGGTAGCTTGTTGTTTTTAAGTGCTTATTTGATTCTTATGAGCTGGAGCACCGCCCATAGTTTCTTTTGATTTCAATATCAGTGAAGGTAAGTAGTATTTTATTCGAATAGTACTCTTAAAATGCAAGCTGGCTACTCATTTGAGAGTTGGGGCCTACCAATAGTGAATTAAAGTGGTCAATAAGTAGGGGGAAGTGGTGGAGCGCTTAGGAGAAAGTTAAAGTGGTTCGTGGTGAATTAGATGTAGCGTGGTGAATTAGATGTAGATAGGTTTGTACGACAAAAGCTAGGGGCTTTAGCATATATTAGCGCTTGAGTGTAAATGACCATACCAACGCCTAGTGGGAGCGGTAAGCTAAAGCGTAGACAACAAAAAGCCCCACCGAAGTGAGGCTTTATCAGCAAATCTAAAACAGATTAAGCGTTAACGTGTTCAACTGCATCACGTACTAGTTTGCCTAGCTCGTCCCATTTACCTTCGTCGATAAGGTTAGTTGGAACCATCCAAGTACCGCCACACGCAAGTACAGAAGGGATAGATAGGTATTCGTCTACATTCTTCAAGCTCACGCCACCAGTGGGCATGAATTTAACAGGGTAAACCGCAGTTAGTGCTTTAAGCATGCCAGTACCGCCTGAAGGCTCAGCCGGGAAGAACTTCAACGTACGAAGACCCATTGCCATTGCTTGCTCAACTAGGCTTGGGTTGTTAACACCTGGTACGATCGCAACACCTTTGTCGATGCAGTATTGAACTGTACGAGGGTTGAAACCTGGGCTAACGATGAAATCAACACCAGCTTCGATAGATGCGTCAACTTGCTCGTTAGTCAGTACAGTACCTGAACCGATTAGCATGTCTGGGAATTCTTTACGCATGATGCGAATCGCTTCGATTGCACATTCTGTACGTAGTGTGATTTCTGCACATGGCATGCCGTTTTCAACGAGTGCTTTGCCTAGGGGGATAGCATCTTCAGCACGGTTGATCGCGATTACAGGGATTACTTTCAGGTTTGCTAGTTGTTCATTTAATGTAGTCATGAATTCTTTCTCACGTTAATTGTGGGCTTGCTTAAAAAGCAAGCCCTTGATTAATATACAAAGTATCTAATTATAGAGACAGATCAGGCGTCGCTTCTAGCGGAATAATCGCACCTGGATGCTGAATTACGGTTCCTGCCACAATATGACCAGCAAACGCTGCATCACGAGCATTGCCACCGCTCAAGCGTTTAGCAAGGAAACCTGCGCTGAACGAGTCTCCAGCCGCTGTCGTGTCAACGATGTTGTCTACTGGGTTTGGTGCAACGTATTGAGCGCCCTGGCTTTCAACAACTAAACAGTCTTTTGCACCGCGCTTAATGATGATCTCTTTCACACCAGACTCAGACGTACGTGCAATGCACTGTTCAATGCTTTCGTCGCCGTACAACTCTTGCTCATCATCGAACGTAAGCAGTGCTGTATCTGTGTACTTAAGCATTTTTAAGTACCAAGAAATCGCTTCTTGTTGGCTTTCCCAAAGCTTTGGACGGTAGTTATTGTCGAAGAATACTTGGCCGCCTTGCGCTTTAAATTTGTCTAAGAAGGTGAATAGCTGTGTACGTCCATGCTCTGTCAGGATAGCTAGCGTAATACCACTTAGGTAAACCGCATCAAAAGAGAATAGCTTATCAAGCAGAGCTGGAGTGTCTTCTTGGTCAAACATGAATTTTGCAGCAGCATCACTACGCCAGTAATGGAAGCTACGTTCACCAGTTTCATCGGTTTCGATGTAATAAAGCCCTGGCTGTTTGTGATCAAGTCGAGCAATTAAACTAATATCAATACCTTCTGATTGCCACTTTTCTAACATGTCAGTACTGAATGGGTCAGTACCTAATGCCGTAACATAGCTGGTGTTGATATCTTGCTCTTTAGTTAAGCGTGACAGGTAAAGTGCTGTATTTAGTGTATCGCCACCAAAACTTTGCTTAAGCCCGTCTTGTTTCTTTTGTAGCTCAACCATGCACTCGCCAATGACCGCGATGTTTAATGATTTCATATGCTTACCTTAGCAACTGAGGTTGCGCTATTCATTATTTTAGGAAATCTTCACGCGCAGGGTTGAAGATATCAAGAAGGATGCTGTCTTGCTCTAGAGCAACCGCACCGTGCATCATGTGTTTACGAGCAAAGTAAGCATCGCCTTCTTTAAGCACTTTCTTTTCGCCTTCGATTTCAGCTTCGAAACTACCACGAACTACGTAACCGATTTGGTCGTGAATCTCATGAGTATGAGGGTGGCCAATCGCGCCTTTATCAAAACATAGATGAACAGCCATAAGATCGTCAGTATAAGCAACGATTTTACGCTTAATGCCGCCGCCAAGTTCTTCCCATGGGTTTTCATCTAGAATAAAGAAAGAGTTCATTGTGTATCTCCTAATCTGTTTAAATCTTTTAAGTGTTACTTAACTGTGTTCATCATAAGGGAATGACTTCAATTGTAATACAATATATCTAAAATTGTGTGATACTGATCAAGTGATACTTTATATAGCCTAAATAAATCAACAACTTAACAAACGCCTATTATTCACCATTCACTATCTACATCAATGACTTACAGTGATTTATGTGATTCTACTCATCATTTCGCACTGAATAGCTATAATTAAAGCTCATATTGTATTACTTTATATGGAGTTTGAAAATTTAATCAAAGTTTAAGCAGATAAACTCTTTATTGAGGGTGACAAAGAATATGACGACTAAACCAGTATTGTTGACTGAAGCTGAAATAGAGCAACTTCACCTTGAAGTAGGCCGTTCTAGCTTAATGGGTAAAACCATTGCAGCGAACGCGAAAGACCTAGAAGCGTTCATGCGCTTACCTATTGATGTTCCTGGTCATGGAGAAGCGGGTGGTTATGAACACAACCGCCATAAGCAAAACTACACGTACATGAATTTAGCTGGTCGCATGTTCTTGATCACTAAAGAGCAAAAGTACGCTGACTTTGTTACAGAATTACTAGAAGAGTACGCAGACAAATACCTAACGTTTGATTTCCACGTACAGAAAAACACTAACCCTACCGGTCGTTTGTTCCACCAAATCTTGAACGAACACTGCTGGTTAATGTTCTCAAGCTTGGCTTACTCTTGTATTGCTTCAACATTGACACAAGAGCAACGTGACAACATTGAGTCTCGTATCTTCGAACCAATGCTAGAAATGTTCACAGTGAAATACGCACATGACTTTGACCGAATCCACAACCATGGTATTTGGGCTGTAGCCGCTGTAGGTATCTGCGGTCTTGCTCTTGGTAAGCGTGAGTACCTTGAAATGTCAGTCTACGGCATTGACCGTAACGACACTGGCGGTTTCTTAGCGCAAATCTCTCAACTGTTTGCACCTTCTGGCTACTACATGGAAGGTCCTTACTACCACCGTTACGCGATTCGCCCAACTTGTGTATTCGCGGAAGTGATTCACCGTCATATGCCTGAAGTGGATATCTACAACTACAAAGGTGGTGTGATTGGTAACACGGTACAAGCGATGCTGGCGACAGCGTACCCGAACGGTGAATTCCCAGCTCTGAACGATGCATCTCGCACAATGGGCATTACAGACATGGGTGTTCAGGTGGCAGTGAGCGTTTACAGCAAACATTACTCATCTGAAAACGGCGTTGACCAAAATATTCTTGGTATGGCGAAGATTCAAGACGCAGTTTGGATGCACCCATGTGGTCTTGAGCTATCTAAAGCTTATGAAGCGGCGTCTGCTGAGCAAGAAATTGGCATGCCTTTCTGGCCAAGTGTTGAATTGAACGAAGGTCCTGAAGGCCACAACGGCGCACAAGGCTTTATCCGTATGCAGGATAAGAAAGGCGACGTTTCTCAGTTAGTGATGAACTACGGTCAACACGGCATGGGTCACGGCAACTTCGATACGCTGGGTATTTCTTTCTTCAACCGCGGTCAAGAAGTGCTACGTGAATACGGTTTCTGTCGTTGGGTTAACGTGGAGCCAAAATTTGGCGGCCGCTACCTAGATGAAAACAAATCTTACGCTCGTCAAACGATTGCTCACAACGCAGTAACGATTGATGAAAAATGCCAGAACAACTTTGATGTTGAACGTGCAGACGCCGTACACGGCTTACCACACTTCTTCAAAGTAGAAGACGAGCAAATCAACGGGATGAGTGCGTTTGCTAACGATCACTACCAAGGTTTTGACATGCAACGCAGCGTGTTCATGCTAAATCTTGAAGAGTTGGAATCTCCGCTACTATTGGATCTTTACCGTTTAGATTCTGAGAAAGGTGGCGAAGGCGAACACCAATACGATTACTCGCACCAATATGCCGGTCAGATTGTTCGTACTAACTTTGAATACCAAGCGAACAAAGAGTTGAACACGCTGGGTAGTGACTTCGGTTACCAACACCTATGGAACGTAGCAAGCGGTGATGTGGATGGCACGGCACTTGTGAGCTGGCTACAAAACAACACCTACTACACATGGTTAGGTGCAACGTCTAACGACAATGCTGAAGTTATCTTTACTCGCACTGGCGCGAATGACCCAAGCTTCAACCTACGCTCAGAGCCTGCTTTCATTCTACGTAGCAAGGGTGAAACAACACTGTTCACTTCTGTTCTAGAAACGCACGGTTACTTCAACGAAGAGTTCGAGCAATCAGTCAATGCTCGCGGCGTTGTGAAAAACATCAAGGTTGTCGCGCATACAAATGTGGGTTCAGTCATCGAAATCAGCACAGAGAAATCAAACGTGACAGTGATGATCAGCAACCAACTTGGCGCGACTGACAGCACAGAACACAAGGTAGAACTGAACGGCAAAGTATACAGCTGGACAGGCTTCTACTCAGTAGAGACAACTCTACAAGAAACAAATTCAGAAGAACTTAGCACTGCAGAGCAGGGGAAATAATAATGAGCTATCAACCACTTTTACTTAACTTTGATGAAGCAGCAGAGCTTCGTAAAGAACTTGGCAAGGATAGCCTTTTAGGTAACGCACTGACTCGTGATATTAAACAAACTGACGCTTACATGGCTGAAGTTGGCATTGAAGTACCAGGTCACGGTGAAGGCGGCGGTTACGAGCACAACCGTCATAAGCAAAACTACATCCACATGGATCTAGCGGGTCGTTTGTTCCTTATCACTGAGGAATCGAAGTACCGTGATTACATCGTAGATATGCTAACTGCGTACGCGAAGGTTTACCCAACGTTAGAGAGCAACACAAGCCGTGACACTAACCCGCCGGGTAAGATCTTCCACCAAACATTGAATGAAAACATGTGGATGTTGTACGCTTCGTGTGCGTATAGCTGTGTTTACCACACGATTTCTGAAGATCAAAAAACACTGATCGAAAACGACTTGTTTAAGCAGATGATCGACCTATTCGTCGTGACTTACGGTCATGACTTCGACATCGTACACAACCACGGTCTATGGGCTGTGGCTGCGGTAGGTATCTGTGGTTACGCGATCAACGACCAAGAGTCAGTAGACAAAGCACTGTACGGCTTAAAACTGGACAAAGTAAGCGGCGGTTTCTTAGCGCAACTTGATCAACTGTTCTCGCCAGACGGCTACTACATGGAAGGTCCGTACTACCACCGTTTCTCTCTGCGTCCAATCTACCTATTCGCAGAAGCGATTGAACGTCGTCAACCAGAGGTCGGTATTTACCAATTTAACGATTCAGTGATCAAGACAACCTCTTACTCTGTATTCAAAACAGCCTTCCCAGACGGCACATTGCCAGCTCTGAATGATTCATCGAAGACGATCTCTATCAACGATGAAGGCGTGATCATGGCGACGTCTGTGTGTTACCACCGTTACGAGCAGACTGAAACTCTGCTTGGTATGGCTGCTCACCAACAAGACGTTTGGGTTCATGCTTCTGGTAAAACACTGTCTGATGCGGTTGATGCAGCAGACGACATCAAAGCATTCAATTGGGGTAGCCTGTTTGTAACGGATGGCCCTGAAGGTGAAAAAGGCGGCGTAAGCATTCTTCGTCACCGTGACGAGAAAGATGGCGACCCTAAGACCGCAGATACCATGGCGTTGATCTGGTTTGGTCAACACGGTTCTGATCACCAGTACCACTCTGCGTTAGACCACGGTCACTACGACGGCCTGCATCTAAGCGTATTCAACCGTGGCCACGAAGTGCTGCACGATTACGGCTTTGGTCGCTGGGTAAACGTTGAGCCTAAGTTTGGCGGTCGTTACATTCCAGAGAACAAGTCTTACTGTAAGCAGACAGTTGCCCACAACACAGTAACGGTTGATCAGAAAACACAAAACAACTTCAACACAGCATTGGCTGAGTCTAAGTTTGGTCAGAAGCATTTCTTCGTAGCAGGCGACCAGTCTCTACAAGGTATGAGCGGCACGATTTCTGAATACTACACTGGCGTAGACATGCAACGCAGCGTGATTCTTGCTGAGCTTCCTGAGTTCGAGAAGCCGCTAGTGATTGATGTTTACCGCATCGAAGCTGACGCAGAGCATCAGTACGACTTACCTGTTCACCACTCAGGTCAAATCATCCGTACTGACTTCGATTACGACATGGAAAAAACGCTTAAGCCATTAGGTGAAGACAACGGTTACCAACACCTATGGAACGTGGCTTCAGGCAAAGTGAACGAAGAAGGTTCTCTAGTAAGCTGGCTACATGACAGCAGCTACTACAGCCTAGTAGCCAGCGCTAATGCGGGCAGCGAAGTTATCTTTGCTCGCACTGGTGCTAACGATCCAGACTTCAACCTTAAGAGTGAGCCTGCGTTCATCTTACGTCAGTCTGGTCAAAACCATGTGTTTGCTTCTGTATTGGAAACACACGGTTACTTTAACGAGTCTATCGAAGCCTCTGTAGGCGCTCGTGGTCTGGTTAAATCGGTGTCTGTTGTTGGTCATAACAGTGTCGGGACTGTTGTGCGCATTCAAACGACATCTGGCAACACTTACCACTACGGTATTTCAAACCAAGCTGAAGACGCGCAGCAAGCAACTCACACTGTTGAGTTTGCTGGTGAGACATACTCGTGGGAAGGATCATTTGCTCAACTGTAAATGATCAACATATATCGTTTAATGACGGTATGTGCTGATGTGGTGCTTTGCGGGAACGAAGTGCCACGTCATGTTCGGTTGGAAGGGTGCTCGCATCTAAATAACTGAACGAAACTAATGTCGATGACAAAGAATATCGGAAATAAGTCAAACCGAGTAACTCGTTGCGAGTTGCTCGGTTTTTTTATGTCTGTGATTTGAGAGTCACTCTTTCACGCGTACTGGAATTGACCGTGGGTAATTAGAGTGGCTCGAAGATAACAAGAGTAGGCCGAAGATAACCAGAGTGGACTAGAGTTTAGATTGGAGATTAATCGACAAGGGAATCAAGTATGAAAGGATTAATGGCGGTATTGGTGATTTCAAGCGCTGCTTATGTCAATGCGGAAACCGTAGTTAAGAACAGCACCAAGGAATTCGTACGCTATCAATATCAAGACAAAATCAGTTATGGGAAGTTAGATAAAGGCGATGTGTTACCTATCAGCGGTGACATCTTCGGTGAGTATGCAGTCGCAAAAACCTCGATTCCTCTTGAGTCTGTCGAAGTATTATTGCCTATCAAGCCTGAAAAGGTGTTTGCGGTAGGGATGAACTTCGCCAGTCACCTAGCATCACCTGCCGATGCGCCGCCCCCTATGTTTCTTAAACTTCCTTCTTCTTTAATCCTGACAGGCGAAGTGATTCAAATGCCACCTAAAGCGAAGAACGTCCACTTTGAAGGAGAGCTGGTGGTCGTGATTGGTAAGGAGCTTAGCCGAGCCAATGAAGAAGAAGCCGAACAAGCGATCTTTGGTGTCACTGTGGGTAACGATATTACAGAAAGAAGCTGGCAAGGCACGGATTTACAATGGTTACGAGCGAAAGCATCCGACGGCTTTGGGCCGATTGGTAATAAGATTGTTCGTGGCATCGATTATAACAAGGTGCAACTGACCACTCGTGTTAACGGAGAGGTTGTGCAACAAGAAAGTACCTCGTTCATGATCCACAAGCCTCGAAAAGTGGTTAGCTACTTGAGTCACTATTTTACCCTTAAGCCGGGCGATCTTATTTTTATGGGCACACCGGGCAGAACGTTTGCGCTATCCGATAGAGACAAAGTGAGTGTTACCATTGAAGGGGTAGGGACGGTCGTTAATGAAGTGCGCTTCTAAGCGTGAGTTTGTCCGCAACACCTCAACAAACAAAAGCCTACTCTGTGAGTAGGCTTTGATCTTAGCTAACCGTCAATTTGACGTTGTTTTATTATTTAGATGAGGGCTTTTCGAGCTTTGGCAGCCAACCATTCTGAGAAGACAACCGTCACGAGAATCGCACAGAAAATCACAGTCACTTGAGGCCATGCCAGCATCGCCATTGACTCTTGCAGTTTCAAACCGATGCCGCCTGCGCCTACTAATCCTAATACTGTAGATTCCCGAATGTTGATGTCCCAACGGAACAAGCTCGTGCCGATAAAGCTTGGCATCACTTGAGGAAGAATGCCGTAGTTCAACACTTGCAGCGGAGATGCACCCGTCGATTGAATCGCTGACATTTGTGTTGCGTTCACTTCTTCAATTGCTTCGTACATCAACTTAGCCACGAAACCAATCGAGCGTAGGGCAATCGCGATAATACCCGCCAACAAGCCTGGGCCGATGATCGCCACTAACAGAAGAGCCCAAATTAACGAGTTAATTGAACGGCTTGCCGCGATGATAAAGAGCGCAATAGGTCTGATAAACGTCATGCTTGGTGTCGTGTTACGTGCCGCTAAGAACGCAACCGGAAACGCCAGTAGGATCCCCAACAATGTGCCAAGTGTCGCGATGTTAATGGTGTCCCACAACGGGCTCCAAAGTGAATCTAAGTAGCTCCATCTCGGTGGCCACATACGTGAAGATATGTCAGCAAGTTGATTCGGTGAGTCAGTCACAAAGTACCAAATCGTATCCTTGTTCATGACTTGCCATGCAAAAACGGTCAAAGCAACAAAGCAAAGCCAGCCAATCCAAAGCATCAGACTCTGTTTACTGTCGTAACGCTGCCATTGGGTACGATTCATGGCGATTGAAGGTGTGTCATTTAGCGTGCTCATTGGTCGTTCCTTACTGCACATGCTTACGGATGATGGTCGATAGATATTCACACAACATCACGATCACGATAATAATCAATAGAATAGCGGCTGCGGCGCTGTACTCGTAGCGGTCCATTGCTGTATTCAACGTTGCGCCAATACCACCTGCGCCAACAATGCCAATCACGGCAGACTCACGGAAGTTGATGTCGAGTCGGTACATCGAAAGGCCTATAAAGCGGGGCATCACCTGCGCTTGAATGGCATAGTTCACTTGTTGTAGCCAGCTTGCGCCAGTCGCACGCATTGCAGTGAGAGGGGCTGGGTCAATGGCTTCGATTTCATCAGCAAACAGTTTTGCAAGAAAGCCGATGGTCGCGAAGGTTAGCGTGACAAAACCAGCAAAGGTGCCAAAGCCAAATAGCGCAACACATAAAATAGCGACGATGATCTCTTGTAAGCTTCGGGCTATAGAAATGAATCCACGACAAAATAGGTAGATTGGCGTTGGTGCTAAGTTCTTTGCTGCACCAAGCCCAAATGGAATAGAAAGAATCACACCAGCGACCGTTGAGGTAAGTGTCATGGTCAAACTTTCAATCAAGCCTTGATATATGTTGTCCCAGCGTCCGCTGAAATCTGGGTTCATGAAGGCCATAATGAACTGTAAACCACGCTCGCTACCTTCGTAGATACGAGCCCAATTGACATCAACTGATTGTGTCGCTAGGTACAAGTAAACCGCGACTACGATGATCAAGCTCCAACGTAACCATGGGCTTGAAATCAAAGATGGCTTTGTCCACTGTTTTGGGTATTGAAGTGCTTGTTCTGATTGCGCTGAACCATGCTTAGAATATGGCTGAATCATACTGTTGCCTCAGCCAAGCTAGGCCCGGTGATGATTAGATCATCGTCGTCTTGTTCTGTTTGTTGGCTCCAATCTTCTTCACCGTAGATCTGTGTTAATACGTCTTCAGTCAGCAGGTTTGGTTTGTCGTCAAAGACAACGCAACCTGCGTTCAAACCAACAACGCGATCCACAAACTGTTTGGCTAACTGCACATCGTGAATATTGATGATGGCTGGAAGTTGTTGCTCAGAACAAATTTCGCTAATCAAGCGCATGATTTGGCGTGCCGTACGTGGATCAAGTGCCGCTGTTGGTTCGTCAATCAAGAGTAACTTGGGTTTCTGAGCGAGTGCTCGGGCAATACCAACACGTTGACGCTGACCACCCGACAGAGCGTCAGCTCTCTTATTTGCGTGTTCCAATAACCCCACACGATCGAGTAGGGCATAGGCTGCTTGGATATCCGACTCTGGAAAGCGGCGAGTGAAGCTTTGCCAGAAATTCACATACCCTAAACGGCCTGAAAGCACGTTTTCCATTACCGTTAAACGTTCAATCAGCGCGTACTCTTGGAAGATCATCCCAATCTCGCGGCGTGATTGTCTTAGTTGGCGCTTGGAAAGCGTTTCTAGATTGGTATTGGAAAAGATTACTTCGCCGCTGGTGGGTTCGGTGAGCCGGTTAATACAACGAATAAGCGTTGATTTTCCGGCACCAGATGGGCCAATCAATCCAACCACTTCGCCGGCATTCACCGACAAGCTAACGTTGGTCAAGGCTTTATCAGAACTGGAGTAGTGCTTGGTAAGCCCTTTTAGGGTAAGAGTAGACATAGTATTCCTATAAGACCGGTGTACTAAGCGTTCGCCTGAGGCTGAAATGGGAAGTAAACCGCTGAAAGTGGTGAGTAACTGCAGGCACATGTACCTGCAGCTAGTTTTAGTGTGTGTTACGGGTTTATCTGTGTGGTACTGGTTTAGCGTTTGAGTCGTTTAGCTACAGGTGTAAGACACTTTGTTTGCTGTATCGATAGTGCGAATGACTTCCCAATGCTCTTGGTAAGTGATTGGAACAAACTTCGCTTCGCCGTTACGCTCAAATTCTTCTTGAAGCTTTGTGCCTTCCCAGTCGAAAGTGAAGAAGGCTTTTTGAATCTTCTCTTGCAGCTCTGGCGTTAGGTTATGCGCTGTGCCGTAAGCCGTTGTTGGGAAGGTTTGAGACTTGTAGATGCTCTTGATTTGATCTTCTTTCACCACTTCGCGTGAAAGCATGCGGTTCAATACTGAGTTCGCTACCGCTGCTGCATCGTAGTCTTTGTGCGCCACACCTAATATAGAGTTGTCGTGCGCACCAGAGAATGCAGGTTTGAAATCACGGTCAGGTTGAAGTTGGTATTCCGCGTCCAAAATTGCAGAAGGTGCTTTAAAGCCAGAGTTCGATGTTTGTGATGTGAACGCTAAATTTTTACCTTTTAGATCTTCCACGTTTTCAATACCAGAACCCGGATGAGTGATGATTTCCATTTCGTAACCGAAAGAGCCATCTTCCGCGGCCATCATGGTGAATGGGGCAAAGCCTGCGCAGTTAACCGCTAGTGGTGTAGAACCTGTGTTGAAACCTGCGATATGCAGACGACCTGAACGCATAGCTTCGATTTGAGCTGCGTTATTTTGAACAGGAAAGAAACGAACCGTCTTTTCCGTTGTTTTTTCAAGGTGGCTCAAAAACTCGCTCCACACATCAGCGTATACTGCTGGATCTTCAACTGGTGTATAAGCAAAAATTAGCGTGTTTGGATCAACCCATTGCGATTCGTCTTGAGGAATATCCGCGACCAAGTTGCCAGTACGATCTTCGTATCGTGTATCCATTGCTAATGCAGAACCAGAAAAAATCAGCGCAGCAGTAATAGCGCTTTTAAGCGTAAGATTCGTTTTTGTCGGTTTCATTATTTCAGTCCAATTGAGTGATTTGTTGGGGAGGGAGTATAGAAATCGAGGATGACAGAACCGATGCGTTTTGATGACGGATTCATGAATGGTGTAACATATTATTTCGGAGTGACTGAATTTGGACACTTTCTAAGTGTTTGATTGGTTGAGTAAAATAGTAGGCTATTATGGTTTGAGATTTTACTTAATTGGCGATAGGTTGAAATACTGTTATAGTGATCCTTAAATAATACATAAACATAACATATAAAATAAGTGAACTTATGGTTAGCAGTTTTAATTCAATTTCGGGCTCGAAGCGCAGCCTGCACGTTCAAGTAGCGCGTGAGATAGCTCGTGGGATCTTGTCTGGCGATCTGCCTCAAGGTTCTATTATTCCTGGTGAAATAGCGTTGTGTGAACAGTTTGGTATCAGCCGAACGGCGCTTCGTGAAGCTGTTAAGCTTTTGACTTCTAAAGGCTTGTTAGAGTCTCGCCCAAAAATTGGTACTCGCGTAGTCGACCGTGCGTACTGGAACTTTCTTGATCCTCAACTGATTGAATGGATGGACGGCCTAACCGACATAGACCAATTCTGTTCTCAGTTCTTAGGCCTTCGTCGTGCGATTGAACCAGAGGCATGTGCATTGGCAGCAAGATTTGCAACTGCTGAGCAACGTATCGAGCTTTCAGAAATCTTCCAAAAGATGGTAGAAGTGGATGCTGCTGAAGTATTTGACCAAGAAAGTTGGACAAACATCGACATTCGTTTCCACAGCTTGATCTTCAATGCGACTGGTAACGATTTTTACCTGCCATTCGGTAACATCCTGACGACCATGTTCATGAACTTCATCGTGCACTCTTCTGAAGAGGGCAGCACATGTATCAATGAACACCGTAGAATTTATGAAGCGATCATGGCTGGCGACAGTGAAAAAGCGCGTTCAATGTCAGCGGCGCACCTTCAAGATGCTAACCACCGCTTGGCGACTGCAAGCTAAAGACGGTGTTTGGTTCGATTTGAAACATGAGTAGATTCAAATTAACCCTTGATAAGCTAGACAACGTTTTATAAGTCTAGAGAAAGTTAAAAAGGTATGCCAAGAGCATACCTTTTTTGTTATTTGTGCTTGATGTGTGCAAAGCACCCTAAGAACATTCAGCGGCCTGCTTTTGTTTCTGTTTTTTCTTCATTTTTAATGTTGAATAAACTGAGAATATAGCCAAAACAATGAACGCAAGGGCGATAGGGCGTTCATAGAGGAAAGACCAACTGCCGTCGTACATCAGTAGAGATTTTCTTAGGTTTGTTTCCGCCATGGGGCCAAGAATGATCGCAAGCAGTATTGGTGAAGACGGAATATCGAGTTTGGTTAGAACAAACCCTAACAACCCAAAACCAATCGCAATACCAACATCGAACATTGAATTGTTGATGGCGTAGGCACCTACAATTGACAAGAATACAATAATTGGGATCATGATTATTTTGGGTACTTCGATGATTCGGCAAAAGAAGCGAATCCCGAGCAAACCAATAACTAGCATTACAAGGTTAGCGACTAACATTGAGCTGAATACCCCGTAAACGACTTCTGGGTTTTGAGCGAAGAGCAGTGGTCCAGGTGTTAAACCTTGAACGATCAATGCACCAAGTAATACCGCCGCTACCGCATCTCCGGGTACGCCTAATGTAAGTAATGGAACGAGTGAGCCGCCCGTTACACCGTTGTTTCCGGCTTCAGCTGAAGCCAACCCTCTGACTGAGCCTTTTCCGAATTCTTCAGGGTTCTTAGATGACCGCTTAGCTTCGTTATAACAAACAAACGCTGATATATCCGCGCCCGCTCCTGGTACCGAGCCAATAGTTGTGCCCATCAAGCCACTTTTAACGGCTGTGGGTAACATCTCTTTTAAATCACCTTTACTGAGTAGTTTGTGATCGAATTTTGGTGGTGCGACTTTCTTTTCAGAAAAGAGCTTTTCCAATTGATTTAACGCTTCAGATAAGGCGAATAGGCCAATCAATACAGGAATGACATTGATACCACTGTATAGATCCATGATGTCAAAAGTGAACCTAGGAACACTGCTGATTGGGTCAAGCCCTACTGTTGAAACCAAAAGACCGATCGTTCCCGCTAAAAGCCCTTTAAAAATGTTGTTTGATGACACGCTCGCGATAATCGTTAACCCGAAAAGTGCGAGAGCAAAATATTCGGGAGCGTTAAAACGAAGCGCAAAAGTCGCGAGTTTAGGAGCAATGGCGATAAGCACAATCGTACTTAACAAGCCGCCAATGAATGAAGCTACTGCAGATATGCTAAGTGCTCTGGCTGCTTGCCCTTTAGCCGCCATCGTGTGTCCATCAAGGACACTTGCTGCTGAAGCCGGTGTCCCAGGGGTTTTCAATAATATAGCTGCAATTGAGCCGCCATATATACCACCGATATAGACCCCAATGAGCATGACCAGTGCTGATGTCGGTTCCATACCAAAAGTAAAAGGTAAAAGTATTGCAACCCCCATTGTGGCGGTTAAACCGGGTAGTGCGCCAAGGATGACGCCACCGAGAACGCCAAAAACGAGTACGGGTAAAACGGCAAAGCTCACAGCAGTCGCAAGACCATCGCCTAGATATTCAAACATACGCTCTCCTATGACCAACTAGCTTCGGGAAGGGCAATGTAGAACACTTCACCAAACAGATAATAAACAGCAATAACGAATGTGACTGCGATAAGGTAATAAATCGGCTTTTTTACTTTGAAGTAAACAAGGTAGAAGATGAACGCGATCAAACTCGCATAAAGGTATCCAGCAACATTGATAAGTAGGGCATAGCCGATCAGAAATCCGATACCAAATATCGACATTTTAGTGACCATTGCTTCTTGCTTTTCTGTGGCACCTTTAAGCTTGTGTTGGACTATCAAGACGATACATATTGCGATTTGAGCAATCACAATCATCATCGGAAAGAATTTCGCATCGACGCTAGCGTCCTGATACATAGGTCGGTCAAACTGAGTAATGAGAGCGAGCGCTATACCGCTAAGGACAATCATTATGGAAGGGAAGATGATGTTCCGATTTAAGTTTGAATTAGACATAGAATTTACCCCTAAAAAGTAAAACAAGGGAAAGGCACAAATCGATAAAAAAGGCACAACTTAAAGAAGTTGTGCCATTGGATGAATCTTATTTAATTAATGCAGTTAGTGATTTCGTATCTTCTGCAACGAACTCAGTGAAAGCTTTATCATCTAAGTTGTGAATGGTCATTGCACCTTTTGCCATGAAAGACTTGAACTCTTCACTCGCCATTGCTTCGTCGAATGCTTTACCCAGTTTTTCAACGACTTCGTCAGGTGTATTTTTTGGAGCACCTATGCCGCGCCATGTTCCTGTCACAACATCGATACCTTGCTCTTTTAATGTCGGTACGTCTGGGATGTATTGAATACGCTCTTCAGACATCACACCAAGTGCTTTTAATTGGCCCGAACGAAGCTGTGCAATTGCTTCGCCAGGGGTAACCATTGTGACGTCGGTGTGGTTACCAAGTACCGCAGGAATTGCTTCAGATGCACCATTGTAAGGAATGGCATTAAGTTTAATGTTTTGGTCTTTCTCTAACGACATTAAGTAAAAGTTCGGCGCAGCTGTTGAAGCAAATTTCACGCTTCCAGGGTTGTCACGTGCTTCTTTAATTAAATCATTAATTGTGTTGTATGGGCTGTCTTTTGCAACCAATACGACCGCTGGGTCGAGGTTCACTAAGCGAATGAGCCTAAAGTCGTCTGCTGTATGGCGCATCAACCCCATTTGAGGAAGCGAAGCGATTTCACGTGTTACTACCGTTAATGTGTATCCATCAGCACGCTGTTGAGCACCGAAGCTCATGCCCACAGCTCCAGCTCCGCCTGTGCGGTTCATGATAGAAATGTTTTGGCCCAATACGTCTTTAGCGCTATTAGCTAACGTACGACCAACGGCATCTGTACCACCACCTGCACCAAAGGGAACAACTAGGCGAATGTTTTTACTTGGGTAATCGGCTGCGACTGAGGTGGCTGAAACGAGGATACCTGCTGCCAACATTATTGATTTCAATAGCTTACTCATAATAAATGCCTTTTGATTCTGATTATTAACGATAGGTTTGTGTAGGGTTGTCGATTTTTTGCATTTGGTACTCGTGCATGGTGAGTTGTTCGATAGCTACTGCTATCCAACCGCTAATAAGCATGTCATACCATTGTTGTACTCCGCTGCAGGCCACAACAACATTGCCGTAAACAAAAGATCCGTAAAACAAAACGTCTTCATCACGCAATGAAGTAGGGTGTTGTGATTGCAAAGAAATATTGCTTGTTGATTCACGCCAAGCTTGTTTTGCCTTTTGACGAGCAAGGCGGTCAAATTCGATGTTCCAAGTTTCGGGAGTACCGAGGGATTCTTCATACAGAATGGCCTCTTCAAAAGACCCTTCCCAAGGTTTCACATGAGGATTCATAACGACAATGTGCAGTTCTTTTCTGTTTGTTCGTTCAAAAAGCTTGTCGATAGAGGGCTTTACAATGTCGATAGCGTCTTGAGTAATCTCTAGGATTGAGCGCATTCCGTATGTCCTTATATTTGAATGTTTTATATAGAATATTGTATGACAATAATTCTTCAATTGACGAAGTTCTGGAAGTCGCTTGCGATCACAAGTGGAAGTCTCCTAAATAGACTTCGCTCTTGTTTTAACCATGATGTTAAGAAAATAGTGTGATTTTGGTCTTTTTTTTGGCTGTACATCAATGGGCCTAATTCTTATTTGTCGGTAATTGACTTTCTATTTATGAATCAAGCCACTTATGAAGGTTTAGGAGTGATTTATATTGCACCCATGTTTTGGGAACAGGGTGAATTTCTCCAAATAGGGTTGATGAAATAAAGAGGAAATCAGGTCATGGTAATTAGTTTTAACCACGTCTATAAAATATGACTCGAATATATTAATAATTGGTGGTTCTCGATCTGACATTATTAATGATGGGAGATTGGAATCCGGAATGTAACTTTAGAGATATTGTAGCGACTGAATTTGATGTTAGTTTGGCTTATGTCTTTGAGTTATTTGATAAATAATGGCTTTGATCTTGGTTGTCTTTGGGTTTTAGTGTTTTTAAATCATAGTGCTGTCTGGTTTGACTTTTGCTGGATGTCCAAGATATGTAAAAAATATACGTCAATCTATGAATCGTTTCATTCTACTAGTGGTTAATTTTGTCGTGATATTAATAATCGGGGGCAATATTGGAAGGATTACTCATCCTTATTAAATTTATATGCAATCAAATTGTTATAGATATAATAATTTCTTTTGCTTGCGCTGCGGTGATATAGACAAGGTTTTGATAGAAGCGTCACCTTTTTATGAAACAACACGTTATTTTGGGGCATATTTGAGTGAGGTGAGCGAGGTTTATCAGCACGATTTCGTTGTAATTGGCGTTCTAGTTATCCCAATTATGGGCGGTATGCAAGATATCTTGATGTATATATATTTGATAGCGATCACTTGTATGATGATTGATTCTGGCGATATATAGATCGCTGTCACTCATTTGGGTTATTGTACTACAAATATTCATAAGGTTTTCCTATAGTCCGTGTAACAAAATACAACGGACAAAGGATACACGATGGAACTCAACACGATTATTGTCGGCATTTATTTCCTATTCTTGATCGCGATAGGTTGGATGTTTAGAACATTTACCAGCACCACCAGTGACTACTTCCGCGGGGGCGGTAACATGTTGTGGTGGATGGTTGGTGCAACCGCCTTTATGACCCAGTTTAGTGCATGGACATTCACCGGTGCGGCTGGTAAAGCGTATAACGATGGTTTTGCCGTCGCGGTTATCTTCGTAGCGAATGCATTTGGCTACTTCATGAACTTTGCATACTTCGCTCCAAAATTCCGTCAACTACGCGTAGTAACTGTAATCGAAGCTATTCGTATGCGTTTTGGTACGACGAACGAGCAAGTATTCACTTGGTCTTCAATGCCGAACAGTGTTGTTTCTGCGGGTGTATGGCTAAACGCACTGGCAATCATCGCTTCTGGTATCTTCGGCTTCGACATGACAGCCACAATCTGGATTACTGGTTTGGTTGTATTGGCGATGTCAGTAACAGGTGGTTCATGGGCGGTAATCGCATCTGACTTCATGCAGATGGTTATCATCATGGCAGTAACCGTGACATGTGCTGTTGTTGCTGTTGTTCAAGGTGGCGGTGTTGGTGAAATCGTAAATAACTTCCCAGTAGCGGAAGGCGGTTCTTTCCTTTCTGGTAACAACATTAACTACCTAAGCATCTTCAGTATTTGGGCATTCTTCATCTTTGTTAAGCAGTTCTCTATTACTAACAACATGCTTAACTCTTACCGTTACCTTGCGGCTAAAGACTCAAAGAACGCGAAGAAAGCAGCGCTACTGGCGTGTGTGCTAATGCTTTGTGGTGTATTCATCTGGTTCATGCCTTCTTGGTACATTGCAGGTCAAGGTGTCGACCTAGCAGCAGCTTACCCAGATGCAGGTAAGAAAGCGGGTGACTTTGCATACCTATACTTCGTACAAGAGTACATGCCAGCAGGTATGGTTGGCCTTCTCGTTGCTGCTATGTTTGCCGCGACAATGTCTTCAATGGATTCTGGTCTAAACCGTAACTCAGGTATTTTCGTTAAGAACTTCTACGAACCAATCGTTCGTAAAGGCAACGCTACAGAGAAAGAGCTTGTAACGGTTTCTAAGATTACTTCTGCCGTGTTTGGTATCGCTATTATCCTTATCGCACAGTTCATTAACTCGCTTAAAGGTTTGAGCTTGTTCGATACAATGATGTATGTGGGCGCACTTATCGGCTTCCCAATGACAATTCCTGCGTTCCTTGGCTTCTTTATTAAGAAGACACCGGACTGGGCTGGTTGGGGTACGCTAGTTGTCGGTGGTTTCGTTTCTTATTACGTAGGTTTCGTTGTTAATGCTGAAATGGTGTCGTCAGTCTTCGGTCTGGAAGAACTAACAAGCCGTGAATGGTCTGATGTTAAGGTTGCTATCGGTCTGGTTGCGCACATTACTCTGACAGGTGGTTTCTTCATCCTATCAACTCTGTTCTACAAGCCATTAACTGAGAAGCGTCAGGCTGACGTTGATAAGTTCTTCGGCAACCTAGCAACGCCACTTGTTGCTGAGTCAGCGGAACAGAAGAAACTAGACAACAAACAGCGTGAGATGCTTGGTAAACTTATCGCAGTAGCGGGTGTTGGTATTATGCTGATGGCAATGCTTCCAAACCCAATGTGGGGACGACTGGTCTTCATCCTATGTGGTGTGATAGTTGGCGGTGTTGGTATGCTGCTAGTTAAAGCTGTCGATGATGGTGGCAAGCAAGCGAAAGCGGTCACTGAAAGCTAATACGTAGAAAATGTTTAATAGAATGCGATGCTCGAGAGGGCATCGCATTTTTTTGCTTTGCAAAGACGGAGCATCTGCATGGTTTTGGGGGCGAGTAGGATAACAGCGAGCGCTTGCTCTGGAGAACAACATCAGACCTAAATCACGAAAACTGTAAAAAAGTGTTCAATCGAATCGAAACAGATTTAATTGTCCTACAATAAGACGTATATTGTTGCTAATTCCTTTCAGTCAACTTGAATATAAGTGAGTTAGAATGAGCGACCAAAAATCTCTTGATGCAATCAGGAAGATGAAGCTGGAGAATGACACTTCAGCAGGTAATCTTGTAGACCTACTCCCTATCGAAGTACAAAAACGTGACTTCGACCTATCATTCCTAGACAACTTGAGCGAAGCACGTCCACGTCTTCTTGTTCAAGCTGATCAACTAGAAGAATTCAAAGCAAAAGTGAAAGCTGATGAAGCTCACTGCATGTTTGATGATTTCTACAACAATTCTACGGTTAAGTTCCTTGAGACAGCACCTTTTGAAGAGCCTCAAGCGTACCCTGCGGAAACAGTAGGCAAAGCTTCTTTGTGGCGTCCTTACTGGCGTCAAATGTACGTTGATTGCCAAATGGCACTGAACGCGACACGTAACCTTGCAATTGCAGGTATCGTGAAAGAGGACGAAGAGCTAATCGCAAAAGCGAAAGCTTGGACTCTAAAACTGTCTACGTACGATCCAGAAGGTGTGACTTCTCGTGGCTACAACGATGAAGCGGCGTTCCGTGTTATCGCAGCAATGGCTTGGGGTTACGACTGGCTACACGCTTACTTCACAGATGAAGAGCGTCAGCAAGTTCAAGATGCTTTGATTGAGCGTCTAGACGAAATCATGCACCACCTGAAAGTGACGGTTGATCTACTGAACAACCCGCTAAACAGCCACGGTGTTCGCTCTATCTCTTCTGCTATCATCCCAACGTGTATCGCGCTTTATCACGATCACCCGAAAGCAGGCGAGTACATTGCCTACGCATTAGAATACTACGCAGTGCACTACCCACCATGGGGCGGTGAAGACGGCGGTTGGGCTGAAGGTCCTGACTACTGGAACACGCAAACTGCATTCCTAGGTGAAGCATTCGACCTATTGAAAGCATACTGTGGCGTAGACATGTTCAATAAAACATTCTACGAAAATACAGGTGACTTCCCGCTTTACTGCATGCCTGTTCACTCTAAACGTGCGAGCTTCTGTGACCAGTCTTCAATTGGTGACTTCCCAGGTCTAAAACTGGCTTATAACATCAAGCACTACGCAGGCGTTAACCAGAAACCTGAGTACGTTTGGTACTACAACCAGCTTAAAGGCCGAGATACTGAAGCTCATACGAAGTTCTACAACTTCGGCTGGTGGGACTTCGGTTACGACGATCTTCGCTTCAACTTCCTATGGGATGCTCCAGAAGAGAAAGCACCATCAAACGACCCTCTGTTGAAAGTATTCCCAATCACTGGTTGGGCTGCATTCCACAACAAGATGACTGAACGTGATAACCATATTCACATGGTATTCAAATGTTCTCCGTTTGGCTCAATCAGCCACTCTCACGGTGACCAAAACGCATTCACGTTGCATGCATTCGGTGAAACGCTGGCGTCAATCACTGGCTACTACGGTGGTTTCGGTGTTGATATGCACACCAAATGGCGTCGTCAAACGTTCTCTAAAAACCTGCCACTATTTGGCGGTAAAGGTCAGTACGGCGAGAACAAGAACACAGGTTACGAAAACCACCAAGATCGTTTCTGTATTGAAGCGGGCGGTACAATCTCTGACTTCGACACAGAATCTGATGTGAAGATGGTTGAAGGTGACGCAACGGCATCTTACAAGTACTTCGTTCCTGAAATCGAATCTTACAAGCGTAAGATCTGGTTTGTTCAAGGTAAAGTATTCGTAATGCAAGACAAGGCAACGCTTTCTGAAGAGAAAGACATGACTTGGCTAATGCACACAACTTTCGCAAACGAAGTGGCTGATAAGTCTTTCACTATCTGTGGCGAAGTTGCGCACCTAGACGTGAACTTCATCAATGAGTCTGCTGATAACATCACTTCAGTTAAGAACGTTGAAGGTTTCGGTGAAGTAGACCCATATGAGTTCAAAGATCTTGAGATCCACCGTCACGTTGAAGTGGAATTCAAACCATCGAAAGAGCACAACATCTTGACGCTTCTTGTTCCAAATAAGAACGAAGGTGAGCAAGTTGAAGTGTCTCACAAGCTTGAAGGCAACACGCTACTGCTTAATGTTGATGGTGAAACGGTTTCAATTGAACTGTAATTCGTTGAATTAGCAGCTAGATACCAAAAACTCCGGGCTAAAGCTCGGAGTTTTTTGTTTGCACAGAACAGACAGTAGCGTACAAGGCTGGAAGAGGTTGCGTTGGTTAGTTAGAGGCTAAGTAGCAAGAGTACCAGGCTTAGTAAGTGGCGACAAAACTTTGGTTTAAACCTCGTGTTCAGTAAACCTTACTAAGGCTAGGGCAGTGACTGTCTTCCAATAATTTGTCAATTATTGACAGTGGGCAGCCTTAACCTTGTCTGAAAAAAGGGACGGTAGATTAATAATCGTTATTGGAGTGGCTTATTCTCATTAATCGTATGACATTTAGAGTACGTTATTTCATCAATAGGCTATTTTTTGATTGGTATATCGCTCTTGTAAGTACAAAGCGTGACCATATTTTCTCGTAAAGTGAATCCCCGTCACAACTTGCGTCTAAGCATTGAAGGATTACCCTAAAACTATTGCGTAACGGAAAAGACGTCGTTATTATAATGACCATATAATCATACAATACTATATTTGGAGTTTGAACATGACTAAACCTGTAATCGGTTTCATTGGCCTAGGTCTTATGGGCGGCAACATGGTTGAAAACCTACAAAAGCGCGGCTACCACGTAAACGTAATGGATCTAAGCGCTGAAGCTGTTGCTCGCGTTACAGAACGCGGCAATGCAACTGCATTCACTTCTGCTAAAGAACTAGCTGCTGCAAGTGACATCGTTCAGTTTTGTCTTACAACTTCAGCTGTTGTTGAAAAAATCGTTTACGGTGACGACGGCGTTCTAGCTGGCATCAAAGAAGGCGCAGTATTAGTAGACTTCGGTACTTCTATCCCTGCTTCTACTAAGAAAATCGGCGCAGCTCTAGCTGAAAAAGGCGCGGGCATGATCGACGCACCTCTAGGCCGTACTCCTGCACACGCTAAAGATGGTCTTCTGAACATCATGGCTGCTGGCGACATGGAAACTTTCAACAAAGTTAAACCTGTTCTTGAAGAGCAAGGCGAAAACGTATTCCACCTAGGTGCTCTAGGTTCTGGTCACGTTACTAAGCTTGTAAACAACTTCATGGGTATGACGACTGTTGCGACTATGTCTCAAGCTTTCGCTGTTGCTCAACGCGCTGGTGTTGATGGCCAACAACTGTTTGACATCATGTCTGCAGGTCCATCTAACTCACCATTCATGCAATTCTGTAAGTTCTACGCAGTAGACGGCGAAGAGAAGCTAGGTTTCTCTGTTGCTAACGCTAACAAAGATCTTGGTTACTTCCTTGCTCTTTGTGAAGAGCTAGGTACTGAGTCTCTAATTGCTCAAGGTACTGCAACTAGCCTACAAGCTGCTGTTGACGCAGGAATGGGTAACAACGACGTACCAGTAATCTTCGACTACTTCGCTAAACTAGAGAAGTAATCGACGTACGACCTCGCTCGGGTATTGCCTGTCATTTAGGCGGCGATACCTCAGCGAGGTTCGTTTTTATCTGAACAAGTCTTATCTATAATCCTGTTTTATCCTCGCTCCCTGTTTTATCCTTAATACCAGTTTGCTCCCACGGTTTCACTTTCCCTCGTAAAGCCAGCTGTCATCAGTATTAATTTTCTCGTTCTACTTTTTTACTTCTTGTTGTTCTATCCAATCCAAACTTTACCGGTTTCGACTTTTAATTTTGTATATCAACGCTCTACGCCACCATAAACCTATCGTTGTAGATGCGCTTTGTTAGACAGCAGCTGACACTCTATTTTCCCACAAACAAGTACCTAAAACTGACAATAATGGGTGACACTTCGCACCCTAGATCGATAACTAAAACCCGAGCAATCAGCAACAAATAAAAAAAAGCCCACATAGCTGGTGACTATGTGGGCGCGTTCGGACTAGCCGTCTGGAAAAACAAATGAACAATACCAGTGAATAACGATTAACGAGATCCCCCGACAGTTTCTGCATTAAACGTGTTCAATGACCTTAAAGCGAGTCGCTTCAATTACCACTTCGAATTGTACAAAAGCATCCAGAAAGAACTTAAGTTATGATTCAAATACACCATACATCAAGGCTTATTGTATTACAAATAAATGTTGAGGTTGAATGCCTTTAGTGAATAGTTAAAGAGTGAAAATGTGAGGTGATGCTCGTTTTTGATTCGACGAGTTCATGTCGACAAGGTTATTTCAGTGAAGCGCTATATTGGCGAGTTTGGAAGGTAACTATCTGTAATTTGATCATTTTTTCGTGTCACCTTGCTTGGCTATACTCGGAGTGTATTCCAGATTCATAAATGATAACTATGTCACAAGGTGTTTTTAACTACTTTTAATATATCAAGATCGCTCACAGAAAATGCTAGTTAATTAAGCATACAATATTAATTAAATTGGTGGTTGTGACTATGGGCGGTATGGGTGAGTTTCGCTGACCGTACCATTGAAAATAGAAGGAATGACCGTCTCGTTTGGGTGGGAATAACAGGTATAGGTTGATAGGGATGATAAGTTTTAAGGATTCTAAGCTGTCTTTTGGGTTTAAAGGAAAATTGATTTTGATGGTCGCTATCGTCAGTTCCAGTGCCTTGGCATTTACGAACTGGTTCACGCTTAGCCTGGCCACTGATCAAGTAAACCAAACGATTTATAACGAGATTGATCACTCGTTAACGATAGAAATTAATCAGATTGAAAGCACCGTCCAGCGCACCATCGATACGGTCAATTCCGTTGCACAAGAGTTCATGAAATCCCCATACCAAGTACCAAACGAAGCGCTGATGCATTTTGCCGCTAAACTCGGTGGTATTGACAAGATTGTAGTGGGTTTTGATGATGGTCGGTCTTACACTTCTCGTCCTTCAGAGTCTTTCCCCAACGGTGTTGGAATCAAAGAAAAATACAACCCAACGACTCGTCCTTGGTATCAACAAGCGAAATTGAAATCAGGTTTATCTTTTAGTGAGCTGTTTTTCACTAAGAGTACTCAAGTGCCGATGATTGGTGTGACTTACACCTATCAAGATCGCGTCATCATGGCAGACATTCGATTTGATGATTTGGAAACTCAGCTCAAACAGCTAGATAGCATCTACGAAGCCAAAGGTATCATTGTGGATGAGAGAGGGATGGTAATTGCATCCACAATAGAAAACGTGCTTCCACAGAGCAATATATCTTCTGCTGACGCCTTAATGAAACTCAATGAAGCTATCGAACGACCGGATCAATTCATTGAAGGTGTGATTGATGGTAATCAGCGAATCTTGATGGCTAAGAAGGTCGATATTGGCAGCCAGAAAGAGTGGTACATGATTTCAAGTATTGATCCTGAACTTGCGCTCGATCAGCTGAATGGTGTGATGTCGGATGCTCGAATGCTGATTATTGCCTGTGTGTTGGGGTCGGTCATATTGATGATTTTACTCCTGAATCGTTTCTACCGCCCAATCGTGTCATTGCGTAAGATTGTTCACGACCTTTCTCAAGGTAATGGCGACCTGACCCAAAGGCTCGCAGAGAAAGGTAATGACGACCTAGGACACATCGCCAAAGACATCAACTTGTTCATCATTGGCTTGCAAGAGATGGTTAAAGACGTGAAATTCAAGAACTCAGATCTTGATACCAAGGTATTAAGTATTCGAGAAGGCTGCAAGGAAACCAGCGATGTACTGAAAGTTCATACCGATGAAACGGTTCAGGTGGTCTCTGCGATTAATGGATTGTCCGAGGCTTCAAGTGAAGTCGAGAAGAACTCACAGTTTGCGGCAGAAGCAGCGCAAGATGCGGCCGTGTCCAGTGATGAGACTAAGCAAATTAACACTGTGACCGAAACGTACATCAGTGATCTTGAGAAGCAAGTTTGTACGACGTCGGATGATATTCGTTCTATGGCCAATGAAACACAGAGCATTCAGTCGATAGTGTCTGTGATTGGTGGTATTGCTGAGCAAACCAACTTGCTTGCGCTGAATGCATCCATTGAGGCGGCGAGAGCAGGCGAGCATGGTCGAGGTTTTGCTGTCGTGGCTGACGAAGTCCGTGCGCTAGCAAACCGAACTCAAATCAGCACCTCTGAAATTGAAGAGGCGTTATCCGGGTTGCAATCTAAATCGGATGGCTTGGTTAAATCGATCGAGTTAACGAAGAGCAATTGTGAGATGACTCGTGCTCAAGTTGTGCAAGCGGTAAACATGCTAGCGAAGCTGACGGAACAGATGAAAACCGTGAGTCGTTTCAACAACGATATCTCTGCTTCTTCTGTCGAGCAAAATGCCTTGATTCATAGTATCGCTAAGAACATGCATAAGATTGAAAGCTTCGTTGAGGAACTCAATAAGCTAAGTCAAGATCAACTGACAGAGTCGGCTGAAATCAAAACATTGAATGGCAGCGTTAGCGAGCTAATGAGTAGCTTTAAAGTCTAACGTTTCTATTAATAAACACTAAAAATCAATGTCTTAATTATGGATTTTAGCCTGAGAGCCACTCCAAACCTGTCGAGTTTAGAGTGGCCTTTCTGCGTTGTTTTTGTCTCTAAATCCTCGATAACGCCACCTCATATCACCTCATTTGTCGCATCTCACATTATGATAAATAGATAATTGACATAAAATAGTACAAATATATCTTATCACTCTACTCTTATGGATAAGTGAGATAAATGTGAATAAGCCAATCCTCATCGTCGCGCTTGCTTCGCTCACCTATGGTTGTGGTGGAAGTAGTTCAAATAGCTCGACTGATAGCAATGACTCCTCTGATAACAGCAGCCCGGGGACTTCTTATGGTGTTGTAGCACCTTATGGCATCGCTAAGTATCAAAACATTCTGTCAGGTTCTGACCTTCAAGTATCGGATCCTAACGGTGCGGAGGGTAACAAAACGTCTGAAGTGAAAGATGGTAATTTCGATGGCTATATCAGTGATTACTTTTACGCAGATGAAGGGACAGAAAACCTTATTTTTAGAATGACGAACTATAAGATGCGTTCTGAGGTTCGTGAGGGAGAAAACTTCGATATCAATGAAACGGGTGTAAGACGAAGCTTGTATGCGGAAATAAGCTTACCTGATATCGAGTATGCAATGGCGAGTTCACCTGCCGACCATGATGAAGTGACGTTGCTGCAGATACACAATAAGGGGACTGATGAGAGTGGTACCGGTTACATTCCTCATCCATTATTGCGTGTGGTATGGGAGCAGGAGAGGGACGGCCTTACCGGTCATTATTGGGCGGTCATGAAGAACAATGCGATTGATTGTAGCAGTGCGGCTGACTCTTCGGATTGTTATGCTACGTCATACAATCGCTACGATTTAGGTGAGGCGGAATTGGATAGTTTTACCAAGTTTGAGCTTTCTGTTTATGAGAACACACTGTCGCTCAAAGTGAATGATGAAGTAAAAGTGAATCAAGACATCGCTTACTGGCAGCATTTATTGAGCTTCTTCAAAGCGGGTATCTATAACCAATTTGAGAATGGTGAAGCGACTGCTTACTATCAGGCGTTGAGATACACCACGACTCAAATCAATGGATCAAACGATTGGGACATTAATGATTGGAAGCTGACTATTCCACCGAGTAAGAATGATTGGTATGGAAGCGGTGGTGACAGTGCTGCTGAGTTAGAACCAGAACGTTGTGAATCGAGTAAAGATCTTTTTTCAAATGACAGCGATGTGTACGACAGTGATATTGATCTTTCTTACTTCAATACTGATGAAGGAAGAATGCACTTTAGAGCGGATATGGGATACGGCACCTCTACCCAAAACTCTAGCTATATTCGCTCTGAGTTAAGGGAGTTGTATCAAAGCAGTACTCAACCGGACTGCAGCACCAGCGATGAAGACACAAGTTGGTATTTGAACGACACACGAACCAATGAAACTAACCATCAGCTCACCGCCACCTTGCGAGTTGAAGATTACCCGAACATCAGCAACCAAGATCCAAAAGTGGTACTTGGACAAATCCATGGTTGGAAGATCAATCAAGCATTGGTGAAACTATTATGGGAAGGAGAGAGTAAGCCGGTAAGAGTGATACTGAACTCTGATTTTGAGCGCAACAACCAAGACTGTAATCATTGTGACCCGTTCAGTGTCGAGTTAGGTACTTATTCGGCAAGTGAAGAGTGGCGATATACGATACGTGTCAACCAAGACGGAGTGTACTTAGCAACTCATGACTTAGATGGAACCAACACTGTTTCCCATTCAATTCTTTGGGGACAAGATTATACCGACAAAGATGGCGACACTGTGTTGTTAACCTCAGATTGGACGTCGACAGATATTGCTTTCTATTTCAAAGCGGGCATTTACCCTCAATTTAAACCTGATAGCGGCTATGCCGGTGAGGTGTTCGATGTCAGCTTTAGTTCTCTTAGAGCGGCACACTATTGATTGAGCCGAGATTTAAGCCGTTCCTACATTAAATTAAAAGACCACATTAGCTATTGGTAATGTGGTCTTTTCGGTTTTTAGGGAGAGGTAAATCGGCGTTTTCTGATTGCTGGGAACTCGTCTTATTGAGTTTATAGCGCGCACATTCTGTGGAGGAGAGCCGTAGATGACGAGCCTATTTTGTATTCTAAATTTCTATATATTGTCTTTTATCAATAGGAAGTGTGATCCAGTTAAAGTATGAAAGATCGGAAAGTGTCCTCAGTCTCATTTATTCAATGAAATGTTTTATTTGTATTATAAGAATACGTAATATTTTCATGTTATCGCAAATACTGAGAGGGGAATCGCCTTATAGCTCGTGTTTGCTGATTGATGCTTTCACTTACGAACGCTGTCTTTGTATTATAATAATGGATTAAATATGAAACAAATCACTCTAAAAACCTTACTCGCTTCTTCTATTCTGCTTGCCGTTGGTTGCGCGACTACAAGCACAACGACCGCAGACTTCCCTAACAACAAAGAAACGGGTGAAGCACTTCTTACTCCGGTTGCTGCTACCGCTAGCAGCCACGATGGAAATGGCCCAGATCGCCTCATTGACCAAGACCTAACAACACGTTGGTCGTCAGCGGGTGACGGTGAGTGGGCAATGCTAGATTATGGTTCAGTACAAGAGTTTGACGCTGTTCAAGCATCCTTCAGTAAAGGTAATGAGCGCCAATCTAAATTTGATATTCAAGTGAGTGTCGATGGTGAAACCTGGACGACGGTACTTGAGAACCAACTCAGTTCTGGTAAAGCTATCGGCCTTGAGCGTTTCCAATTTGAGCCTGCGGTGAAAGCACGTTACGTAAGATATGTTGGTCACGGCAACACCAAAAACGGTTGGAACAGTGTGACTGGGTTAGCAGCGGTTAACTGTAGCATCAACGCTTGTCCAGCGAGTCACATCATCACTTCAGACGTGGTGGCTGCAGAAGCGGTGCTTATTGCTGAAATGAAAGCAGCGGAAAAAGCGCGTAAAGAAGCACGCAAAGATCTACGTTCAGGTAACTTCGGCGTAGCAGCAGTTTACCCTTGTGAGACTTCAGTTAAATGTGACACTCGCAGCGCGCTACCTGTTCCGACAGGCCTACCAGCGACACCCGTTGCCGGTAATGCACCGAGCGAAAACTTCGACATGACTCACTGGTACCTGTCTCAACCATTCGACCATGACAAAAACGGTAAGCCAGATGATGTATCCGAGTGGAACCTTGCAAACGGGTATCAACACCCAGAAATCTTCTATACCGCGGACGACGGTGGTCTAGTGTTCAAGTCTTACGTGAAAGGTGTACGTACATCTAAAAACACTAAGTACGCGCGTACCGAGCTTCGTGAGATGATGCGTCGTGGTGACCAGTCTATCAGTACGAAAGGTGTTAATAAGAACAACTGGGTATTCTCAAGCGCACCTGAAGCTGATTTAGAAGCTGCGGCTGGTATCGATGGCGTTCTAGAAGCAACATTGAAAATCGATCATGCGACAACAACGGGTAATGCGAATGAAGTAGGTCGCTTTATCATTGGTCAGATTCACGATCAAAACGATGAGCCGATTCGTTTGTACTACCGTAAACTGCCAAACCAACCAACGGGCGCAGTTTACTTTGCACACGAAAGCCAAGACGCGACCAAAGAGGACTTCTATCCTCTAGTGGGAGACATGACGGCTGAAGTAGGTGAAGATGGTATCGCACTTGGTGAAGTGTTCAGCTACCGTATTGACGTTAAAGGCAACACGATGACGGTAACGCTAATGCGTGAAGGCAAAGACGATGTTGTACAAGTTGTTGATATGAGCAACAGCGGCTACGACGTTGGCGGCAAGTACATGTATTTCAAAGCGGGTGTTTACAACCAAAATATCAGCGGCGACCTGGACGATTACTCACAAGCTACTTTCTACCAGCTAGACGTATCGCACGATCAATACAAAAAGTAGTCTAACCGAATAACACTTAATATTTAAGTTATCGCAATAGCCTCCAGCCTCAGGATTTGGAGGCTTTTTTGTGCCTGCTGTTTGGGTAGAGGAAATATTAGGCCGTTAAATAGATCAAGTAGAGGGGCTGGTGGTTAGCCATACTTTTAAGTTCAAAATTTTGCCTCTCACCTCTTGTTCAATCTTCAACAGAGCTTCCTATTCACCTCACGTGCCTGTATTGGTAAGCCGTGGTTGGAGCTATTGTTACTGGGAACGATAGGCTTAGGTTGTCTTGGGTATGATTAAACCAACCACCGCATTAATACTGATATCTAATGTCTGGATTCTAAGGGCAGTTTACTAGTTGAGAATACGGCTTGTTAACAGCGGAAGTTATTGAATTAACAGATGTGGTTTTAGTTACCAAGAGAAACTGATTTTGACGTTCGATAACATTCTAGAAGCCTCAATAGAAATTCGCGAGGTGACTTATTAGAAGTGAAGGTGATTTTAGATAATCGGTGTTTAGGTTCTAGGCGTGTATATTGGACCGGTACAAAAAAGCCTCTAGCAAAACTAGAGGCTTTTGGCAGAACTAAATAGGCACTACTCAGCTGTAAACTGAGCTACACGCTCTTGGATTTGTTCATCAGTAAGTACTTCATTCCAAACTGCGATATTGTCAACTGAACCATCAAAGTTCTTATCACTACTAGAAGAACCACCTAAAAGAATAAACTTGTCATCTGTTGTATTTTCAACAACATCGAAATCGACACTTTTCGAGTGAACAAGAGTACCATCGATATACAAGTTAGCAGTCGAGTCTGAGTGACTGTATGTCGCCAAGATGTGGTACCAATTATCTTCAACAAGGTATACGTCTCCTTCACTAGATTTCGCTTCGGTACTTAAGCCATTATCCTCTGCATCAAGGCCTCCATACACCTTAAACTTGATTGAGTTGTCTGATGACTCTAGGTAGAGCTTAAACCCTAAGTAATCACTTGTTTCCGCGAAATCAACAAGTGAAACGTCTGAAGAGTACCCAAAACGATCTGCTTTGATTACTGTCTCTACAGAAAATGACCCTTCAATTGCTTGAGCACCAGTAGTAGTTTCAGAAGTTGCATTGTAGTACACGTAACCATAGCCACCACCTGTAGCTGAATCTTGGTCAATATGCATTGCACCTGTACCAGCTGCGCCTGCTGTCGTTGTGATTAAAGGAGATCCTGACTTACTCGTTAGATCATTTTTAGCACTGCCGCTATCTACTGCATAATCGGAGCTATCAAAAGTGTACTCATTTAACGCAACCGGAAAGTCTCCAACTGGCGGCTCTGGGTTTTCTGGATCGACAGGAGCCTCTCCAGTCAAACTAATAACCGTAGCTTCAGAAGTGCTACTGTTATACGGGTTGTTGTTTAAGTCATATCCAACGGAGTAGTCATTGAAAGTGTCTTTGAACTCTTCAACATATTCTCCAGTAGACTCATTAAGAGAGTATACTTTTAGGTTGTCGGCAATCAGTTCATATGGCGTTACGCCACTGTTTGTACCTAGACGAAGGGCAATAACTTGAACTTCACCTGAACTATTTGATGAGACCGCTCCAGTATAGGTTTCACCATTGATGGTAAAGGTATGTGACGTTGGCGTCCAAACCACCTCGACAGTTGCATCAAACGTGCTGTTTGCATCAAAGGTACCGCCAGTCGCAGTTAGTGAACCAGAAGCGTCGCGGAATTGAATAATACCGTCACCAATCGCTATGTCACCGTGATGATAAGCGTTGCTTACTTTATCGTTCTCATCATTGGTTGAATAAAGCGAAATATAAGAGTTGTTCTGACCTTCATCAACTTGAGTGCTATCTGGATTAAGTTTGTAGGTTAGATCAACAGTTAACTTACCTGAAGAAATCGTTTTGCCGACCGTAGAGCTCGTATTTAAGATCTTCAGTCTCAACTCACCAGTATCATCGGTTAACGTATCTAAAATTTGAGCGGCATTATTAACGCCTGAAGCTTCATCTGCTGTGTCTGCAGAACTCGTAACTTCAGTATTTTCGCTGTGGTCGGTACCTGAAATAGGAATGTTGCCGCCAATACTAAGCCCACCGTCAGCTGCTGAGTAATCACCATCTACGGATATTGTGCTTACTGAACCATCATTATTGAATAGCGTGAACGCAACTTGACCTGAAGTATCATCTTCAATTGTCTCTTCATAAGTGGTTTCAAATCGTTCGTATTCACCGAGTGTGGTGTCAGCTGAATTGTCAGTGTAGTAATAAAGTGTCTCACCATCTGCTGAGAAGCGATATACGTTGGGTAAATCAGTACTACTCGATGATGAATAGGCTGCTGAGAATGCTGAAGTATCAGAAAATTCCCAATAACCATTTAATAATGCTGAGGTAGGTGTTGCAGGATCGGTAGAACCATCCGTCGGAATAGGTAAACCATCACTGTTACAACCAAATAATAAACCTGTCGAAAGGGCGACAGCAGTAGCGACTTTAGAAATCTGCATAAAATATTCTCTTTATGATATTAAATCCATATGTAAATCACATAAGAAATAGATAATAAGTAGTCGTTAAATATTTTTAGGATAAAGCTAATATTTATTAGAACATCCTATTCTTTAAAATAAAGTAATTTAAATAGCCCCAAATTTTTACGAGAGGAGAGGGCTAATTTAATTAATTTGACTATTTAGAATGAGTAAGCGACACCAACGCGGTATTTAGCTTCACGATCTTTAGAAGACGAGCTGATATCAGATGACCAGATTTCTGCAAAAGGTTTCCATGAACCAAACTTGTAGTTTACTTTTAAACCTGCGTCCCACTCCCAATCATCACTATTATATAGAAGTACGTTATCTAGCGATTTTACATAGTTAGCTTCGTAAGAAAGGCCAAGTTTAGGTAGAGATTGAATTTTGTAAGAACCCGTTAGTGTGACTTTTGATTTCTGTGCTGACTCTAAACGCTCACCAGTCTCTGAATCTTTGTCACCAAATTGAGTGTGGTTGCGGAAATCAGCATACTCGTGACGGTAACGAATGGCAGTCGTTAATCCCATATCCGCCTTATAACCAACACGGAATTGAGGTTTGTAAGTGACTTTTTTCATCTTCCAGTCACCGCCGTTGTAGTTCGGCTCATCCCAGTCCCAAGCGATCGGCATACCAACTTGTAGATACCAGTTGTTATCGACTTTGTAAGTTGCTGTATTTTCTACTTCCATACCGTAAATATACCAATTGCCGTCATAGAAGCTTCTACTGTTTGCTGACTTAACTTCACCTGAATCAGCATCGTAGTATGAGTCGTCGGTATGGAATTTAACTTCAAGACCTGTTGAGTGCTTCCACTTATCAGATAGCTTAAAGCTGTGGCCTAGTTTCACGCGGTGCTGGTGGCGAGCATCAACATGAGCCTCGTCTCCATTCGTCTTTGTATAGTCAGTCGCTGCACGATACTCATAACGGTAATCAAGTGTTGTTGCTGATGCCATGCCTGCAAATAAAGTTGTTGCCACTGCAATAGCAACCATATTCATCTTTTTCATCATTACTCTCATATTTTTAGATTTTCAACAAAGTAAAGGTAGGGTGTATCTTTTGAGTTGTTTATTAACTCATACAATAATCTTATATGTTAAGTTTATGAAAAAGTGTGAGCTAGGCTGCAATGCGAATAAATCAAATATTGACTAGTTTGTTAATTGAGGGGTGAGTCACTCATTTTTGGAATGCTACATACAATAAATGGTCTTTTTTGTTAAAATTAGCGGTTTTTGGGTCGTTAATTTAACATTTAAGTCGCTATCTATAGCAAAGCGTTATGAATATCCCATTTTTAATGCTGTGTTTAATCTCAATAATGACGCCCCTCTCAGTTTTCCAATGTTGACGAGAAAAGCAAAAATCATGTGATAAAATAATACAAATCTTTTATGTGTGGTGTGACAATAGGAAGCGCTCGGCTATCAGATAAATGACTTTTATCTTTTAATGGGCCGTGGTTTTGGGAGTGTCATGCTTAGAATGTTTGTCCAACGGATGGTCGCGGAAAAAATGAAAAACGTAATATGTTTGGCAGTCACTGCTTCAATTTCTTTGGGAGCCTATGCTTCTGACATGAAAGCTCCAGCCAACTACAGTCAGTTTCAAGATATTTTGAATATGTCAAAACTTCAGATGTCAGATCCTGATGGTAAACCTGGCAACAATAAAGATTATGCGAGCAAAGGCAATTTTGATGGTGTTGTGTTTGAACACTTCTATGTTGATGAACCCACTCAAGCTCTTGTCTTTAAAATGGCGGGTTACAAGAATCGCAGTGAGATTCGCGTTAATGACAACTTTAAGGTCGATGAGCCTAATAAGTACCATCATTTGAGTGCTGAGTTCATGCCCATTAACCCTCGCGATTCGGTAAAAAACAGCGAAAAAAAACGTGATGGAATGACGTACCTGCAAGTGCATAACAAAGGGACGTACTACGACGGAAAGCCAGGTTCTCATGGTGAAGGGTATATTCCCCATCCTTTAGTTCGTGTGGTTTATGACGCAGACCGAAGTGGTAAGACAGATTGGTATTGGGCAATCATTAAAAATAATGCCGTTAATTGCAGCTCAAAGAGTGGGAATAAAGGAACAACGGAATGCAAAAAGGCTTATATAAAATTGCCACTGGGCCCAATAGCTGAAAAAGGTACAGATAAGTTCGATATTTATGTCGGCAACCAAAGGTTAATTATTAACCATAACGACAGCACAGTTGTTAATCATGACATTAGTTATTGGAAAGATATGGTTAGCTATTATAAAGCGGGCGTTTATAACCAATTCAAGAATGGTGAAAGCGAAGCCCACTTCTATAATTTAGTTTATTCAATTAAAGATTCACCTGTTATTACCAACTAGGTTTCTTACACCTAGTTAATATTAATGGGATTACAAATACTCGTTTGTTATTAAGGATAATTTGGATGTTCAAAAAAAATATGCTTGCTATAGCTTTGCTATCAGCAGTTCCTATTGTGTCGTTTGCAAATAACGGTGTGTCTTATCCAGTTCCCGCTGATAAGTTTGATATGCTTAATTGGAAAATAACGATCCCTTCAGATATTAATGAAGATGGACGTGTTGACGAAATCGAAGGGGTGGCAATGATGAGCTACTCACACAGCGATTTCTTCCATCTTGATAAAGACGGTAATCTCGTCTTTGAAGTACAAAACCAAGCGATTACCACGAAGAACTCGAAAAACGCACGCTCTGAGTTACGCCAAATGCCACGCGGTGCTGATTTCTCAATCGATACGGCGGACAAAGGAAACCAGTGGGCATTATCGAGCCACCCAGCAGCGAGTGAATACAGTGCGGTTGGTGGAACATTAGAAGCGACGCTAAAAGTGAATCACGTTGCGATTAACGCTAAGCACCCAGAAAGGTACCCAGCTCACTCGGTGGTTGTTGGTCAGATTCATGCGAAGAAACACGATGCTTTGATCAAAGCAAAAACAGGTTACGGCCACGGTAACGAACCACTAAAGATCTTCTATAAGAAGTTTCCTGATCAAGAGATGGGTTCAGTCTTTTGGAACTATGAACGCAACTTAGAGAAGAAAGATCCTAACCGTGCTGATATTGCTTACCCAGTTTGGGGCAATACTTGGGAAAACCCAGTAGAGCCTGGTGAAGCGGGAATTGCTCTAGGTGAAGAGTTCAGCTACAAAGTGGAAGTGAAGGGTACAATGATGTATCTAACATTTGAAACGGCTCGCCACGATACCGTTAAGTATGAAATCGACTTGAGCAAGGGTATCGATGAACTTGATTCGCCAACAGGCTATGCGGAAGATGACTTTTACTATAAAGCGGGTGCGTACGGTCAATGCAGTGTAAGCGACTCTCACCCAGTGTGGGGCCCGGGTTGTGCGGGTACTGGCGATTTCGCTGTCGATAAAAAGAACGGCGATTACAATAGTGTGACTTTCTCAGCCCTTAAGCTGAACGGCAAGTAGTACATGTCATCACCAATAGGCTAGCAGGGTTAACCAGGAGCTAGCCTTGATAGGTGTTTTCTTAAGACCACTTAAACGAATGTTGAGTGGTCTTTTTGTTTTATAGGAGTTTTAAATCAGCGAGGTGTATTGAAGTTTATCAATGAAAGGTACAGACAAAACAATACAACCTTGCCAAAGGACAAGGTTGTATTCAGAAAGCTTAGACAGATCTTTGATATCTTTAGAGATAACTCTGACCCTTAGAGTCAGTTGCAGATGAACGACATACCATCACTAGTCATACATCAATTCATTGGCCTTGTTTGCATCAAACTCTTTAAGAGACTTGCGCGCCAAATGACGGAATGGGAACGCTTTGACTATCTCTTCGAATGGTTGGATGGCAAATGCCCAAAAGATAGAACCGTCTAAACCAAAGATGATCAACGCACACAGTGGGATTGAAACGACCCATTGGCCCGTAAAGTTGATTTTGAATACGTCAGTGGTTTTGCCTAATGCTCTTAATACGTGCCCGTGAACGGTGTTGTAACCACGAACGATTGGCAAGAAGATGTAGAGTGGGGCAATAACAGCCAGAGCTTGATAAGTCGAGGCGTCAAGATCTGGGTAAATATCGCCAATCACCAAACTTAAACCTGCAAACATCACCGCACAAACCACAGAGATACCAACCGCCACATCAATACTGGTATCAACGTTTTTGGTTAGGTCATCCATTTTCTTCGAACCGATAGCCTGGCTGATCGTAATCGCGGAAGAATGAGCCCAAGCCGTAATGAATTGAGTGCCGGCACGTATCCACGGCATCACCAAGGTAATCGCTACGTAGGCATTAATATTGAGTTGTGAGTACAACAGCTGATAGATCGTCGCGCCAATCGAAAGCATAGTCACGTTCGCTGCGACCGGGAATATCTCAATGAAGTGACGACGGATGTTAGTGATGAACTCTGACTTTTCAGTATCCAGTTTCAGAGACACAGATGAATCGTAATGCACACATAGAATCAAATACACAAGACGAATCGTAATGGCGATAACACTACCTAACGCTGCGCCTTGTACGCCAATGCCTTCAAAGTTTGAGAAGCCATGAATAAGTACATAAGAGAGCACGGCATTGACAGGCAGTTCGATTAAGTAACCTTTAAACGGAACCTTAGTTCTGCCCAGTCCATTAAACAAGGCAATGATCACCTGTGTTAAGGCTGTGAAGATCACCAGATATTTTGAGATGTCTAGATAATGACTGATCTCAAGGTGAAGTGTCTTATCGTCGGTTAATGCTTGGATTAGAGGTTGTTCAAAAAAGGTAAGCAGAAGCCAAAACATCGATGCGACGCCAACATTGATGAATAGACCCGCCCAAAATGCTTTGGATAGTGAAGAGCTGACACCAGAACCGACTGCGCGGCTGAGAACCAGCTGCGTACCATTAGCCAAGGCCATTTGAATGCCCAACACAAACGCGATGATGGTCGTGGCAATGCCCATTGCAGCAAGAGGTATTTCACCAAGCGGAGAAACCAATAGTGTGTCGATCATCAACATCGACTGCATCAGTAATGCGTTTAAGGCGAGGGGCCAGGCGAGAGAGAAGTTTTTCCTTACGTACGATTGCGAAGACACAAACAACACCTTATGTGTATAACCGTAAGCTTTCTCTGAGACGACCCGACTTCAAGGTTTAAAGATGAAACACTACGGTATGGATGGTAAAAAATTGGACGCTAAAATGTGACTGACTCGTGTATTGAGATACACGAGTCAGTTAGGTAAATCTTGGTTATGCGATGGCGAGTTCAACCCGAGACAGCTTTTGGTTTTCATCGTCTAGTAACACTTGTGAGGCTATTCGAGCCTGCTCAGCGTTACCCGACATAATCGCATCGTATATCGCTTTATGCTCTTCTAAACAGAAGCGACCGCCTTCGGCTGAATGGTCGATAAACTGCTTGAAGATTGTCGACAGAATGTTCGCGAATGGGATGTAGAACTGATTACCTGTCGATAAGAAAATCGTTTGGTGAAACAGGTGATCGTTGGTTGTCCACTCTTCATAATCAAAGCTGTTTGCCGCAATAGTCATCTTCTGGAACAGAATCGAAAGCTCTTTGCGTTGCTCTACCGTTGCGTTGGTTGCTGCTAGCGCACACGCTTCTGGGTCAATCGCTTTTCTTAAGCCTAAGAACTGAGACAAGAAGGGCTTGGTGTCTTCTAAGTCTTGAATCCAATACAGTAATTGCGGGTCTAAGAAGTGCCATTGCGTTCTTGGTTTGATACGAGTACCCACTTTCGGTTTTGACTCAATCAACCCCTTTGCAGAAAGTAGCTTGGTTGATTCTCGAAGGGCAGTTCTGCTTACTCCAAAGATATCGCACAGCTCCATTTCGCTAGGTAACTTTTGATTTTCTTGTAACTCGCCAGATAAGATCTTACGAGCAATTTGTCGCGCCACTTGAACATGAATTCGGCGGCTTGAATCTTCCACCAATGTAAATATTGACATTTAAACCACCTGAAATTGAAACTTTAAAAACAAAAAAAGCCAGACGAATCTGGCGTTTTGATGTCAGTGTATACGTCTAATATAGCGTGAGGTTTTGCCTCATCTATTAAGGTCTTGTGACCTAATGTAATGTGTAACTTAAAGCGCTACCTTAAAGCTGAGCTTCAGCCTTTAAGCTAAGGAGCTATTTGTTAACCTAAAGCGATATTTGCCTAAGCTAGGGCGCTATCTGTCCGCCGTTGACATCCAAGATTTGTCCTGTGATGTAACCGCTGCAAGCATGGGATGCAAAGAAAGCAAAAGTCGGTGCAACTTCTTCGATATTGCCGAAGCGTCCCATTGGGATGTTGCTAGCAATATTCGATTTTAGCTCGTCGCTTTTACCGTCGTGAAATGCAGTATCGATAGTGCCCGGAGAAACAATGTTGAAACGGATATTGTCTTTCGCAAACTCTTTCACCCAGTTACGGTGAATGTCGTGTAACCACGCTTTTGAAGCCGCATAGATGCCAGCACCCACACCGCCACCTTCACGAGCAGCAATCGAACCCGTGCTGATTACACACGATGTTTGCCCCGACTCAGCTGCAGAAGCACGTAAGTGGGGGATAGAGAACTTGGTTGTCATTAATGCAGAGCGAACGTTGAGATCCATAACTCGTTCATAAAACTCGTCATCGATACTTTCTAGATTTGCACGACCGCCTAAGCCACCTGCGTTATTGATCAAGACATCCATGCCACCAAAATGCTCAGTGAACTCTTTAACTAATCTTTCGCACTCTGATGTGTCCATCAGATTTGCTGGGAAAAACGCAACATCGCCACCCAGTGCAGTGAGTTCTGTTAGAACGTCATCCACTTTTGGGCTGAAAGCACGACTATTGATGCCAATCTTTGCACCATACTTTGCAAAAATACGTGCGGTAGCTAAGCCCATACCAGCGGTAGAGCCGGTAATTAGAATGCGTTTGCCTTTTAAATCGTTAAACATCAGAGTCGCCTATATTGTAGATTATTTGCGTTAATAAATCATACAATAACACTTGCCATATTCAAGGGTGTTCATCTCAAAACCGATCATTAACGACATAAATAGTGAGAGTAAGAGTGGTTTTGTGAGTTTGCGCATACTCACAAAGTGTAAATAAGAACTATTTGTATGAATAAATGAGTTGAAGAGGTCTAATGTGTTGAATAGGTATAAGGTGAGTGAAATATTGCTCTAGACTATATCAGGAGTGACCTCACGTTATTCTTATACTGAGTTGGTGCAGATATAAATCAGTGCTATAGTCCGGGTTAAATAATACATATCTAATAAGTAAGTAGACACATGGCTGGCTCTTTCAATTCGATTTCAGGCTCTAAGCGAAGCCTGCATGTGCAAGTTGCACGTGAAATCGCTCGTGGTATTTTGTCGGGCAATTTGCCTCAAGGTTCTATTATCCCTGGTGAAATGGCTCTGTGTGAGCAATTTGGTATCAGTAGAACAGCATTAAGAGAAGCGGTGAAACTTCTGACTTCAAAAGGTCTACTAGAATCTCGTCCTAAGATAGGTACTCGTGTGGTTGACCGCGCATTCTGGAACTTCCTCGATCCTCAGTTGATCGAGTGGATGGATGGCCTAGCAGACACAGACCAATTTTGTCACCAGTTCTTGGGTTTACGCCGTGCGATTGAACCAGAAGCGTGTGCGCTAGCTGCTCAATTTGCGAGCGCTGAGCAACGTATTGAACTATCGGGTATTTTCCAACAGATGGTAGAAATCTCGAGTGCAGAAGAATTCGACCAAGAGAGTTGGTTAGATATCGACATGAAGTTCCACAGCTTGATTTTCAACGCAACGGGCAACGACTTCTACCTGCCGTTTGGTAATATCTTGACGACGATGTTTGTTAACTTTATTTCTCACTCTTCTGAAGAGGGAAGTACGTGTATTAACGAACACCGCCAAATTTATGAAGCAATCATGGCGGGTAATAGTGACAAAGCTCGTCACGCGTCAGCAAGTCACTTATTGGAAACAAACCACAGATTACCTGTCGCTAGCTAATTGTTTTTACTGTTATTTTAGCTTTGATAATTTTGCACGATTGACGATAGGTCATTCTCGTAAAACTAGGGTAGTCAAAGTTAAAATTACGGTTGTTCAAAAGCTAACTTCAGCAGTGACCTCTAAAAAGCACGTTTCATACGTGCTTTTTTTGCATCCAAATTTGATGAAAACCTGACTGGTGTCCAATATTTAATCTATTATTTGCTGTTTCGTTAAAAGCACTAGTAACCAGTATTTTAAGTTATATAATAATACTAATTAAATTATTGTGAGTGTGATTATGCCCCAGTCTCTACTGCCAAATATTCTTCAATTCATAGGTCAAATCGACCCATTCGATAAGATCCCTAAAGAAGCACTTCGCGAACTTGCCTCTAACGTTCAAATTACTTATCTCGGCAAGGGAGATGTGGTTGATTTGTGTGAGTCGGGGAAGGAAAAATCGCTCTATATCATTAGAACGGGCTCTATGGAGCAACGAAAATCGGATGGTGTGCTTCGTGCTCGTCTAGGCAGTGAAGATTTGTTCGGCTTCACGTTCTTAGATTCTGAAGTCAACGACGAAAAAGGCTATAGAGCTGTGGCAATCGAGAACACCTTGCTTTATGTGATTCCACACTCGGCACTTCAAACGCTTTTCAAAGCCTTTCCAAGTTGCGCAGAACACTTTGCTTCACAGGCGCAGGTTCGCTTGAAGTCGGCACTGGATGTGGTTTGGTCAAATAAAGAGAAAGGCCTATTCATTCGTAAAGTCGAAGAAGTGGCAAGCGGGCAGGTGGCGATTGTTAAGTCTGAGCAAACCATCCAGTCGGTTGCGGTGGAAATGCTTCATCAACGCTCACCGTGTGCCGTGATCTATGAAGGTGAAACCATTGTTGGTTTGATCACCGACCGAGACATGACTAAGCGAGTGATTGCCCACGGCGTGAGTACTGATAGCCTGATCTCAGAGGTAATGACGCACTCTCCACTTACGGTAAAACCGGATGATCTGGTGCTGCATGCTGCTTCTATCATGATGCAATTCAATATCCGTAACTTGCCCGTTGTGAAAGAGAATAAGGTCGTTGGTCTTCTCACTACGTCTCATTTGGTTCAAAACCACCGTGTGCAAGCGATATTCTTGATCGAGAAAATCAAATACGCGGGCAGCGTAAAAACCATGTCTTCGTTCACCTCAGAGCGACAAGCTATTTTTGAAGCGCTGGTGGAAGGTAAAGTGGCGCCGGAAACAGTCGGTAAGGTAATGACCATGATTATGGATGCCTACACCCGTCGATTGATTCAGATAGCGATTGATAAATTAGGCCCACCACCGTGTGATTTCTCTTGGATCGTAGCCGGATCGCACGCGCGTAATGAAGTGCACATGCTATCCGACCAAGACAGCGCGATTGTTCTAGCTGACGATGCAACCGACAGTGACCGTATTTACTTCAAACACTTAGCGATGATGGTGACCAATGGGCTAGCAAGCTGCCACTACCCATTATGTCCAGGTAAATTCATGGCCGCGACGCCAAAATGGTGTCAGCCACTCAGTGTTTGGAAGCACTACTACAAGAAGTGGGTGGCTAACCCAGAGTACGAACGCTTGCTTAACATCAGTGTGTTTCTAGAAATTCGTACTATCTATGGCAACAGTGAGTTCGAGGGCATTCTTCGCGATGAGCTGCATAGCAATATTCGCGGTAACCGTGAGTTTTTAAGCACGTTAGTGAAAGACGCGGTCAATACCAATCCACCACTTGGTATTTTCAATAGCTTAGTGTTAGAGAAGTCAGGTGAGAATAAGAAAACGCTGAACGTGAAGAAGTACGCGATCAACTTGATTATCGACTTAGCCCGTATTTATGGCCTTGCTGTGGAGTGCGATTTGTCGGCGACTGACGAACGTTTCGCTGCTGCTAATGAAAAAGGCATGCTGAGCGACGATGCATTCAAGAACATTCTGGGTGCTTACCAGTTCATTCTCTCTTTCCGTTTTGGTCATCAACTTGAAGCGCTGAAGAACGGGGATGTGCCTGACAACAACATCAACCCAGATAGCTTTGGTAGCTTTGAGCGTAAACACTTGAAAGATGCCTTTAGGATCATTGCTGACCTTCAAGAAGCGGCGAAAATTCGTTTCGGAGCACGTTAATGAAAGCCTTGTTAAACTATTTTCACCCGCTTGAGCGAATTACACGTAAACGTAAGCAATATCTAGGAACGGTTAAGTTGCCAGAAGCGTTACATGATCTCGTAGAACAGCCATGCCCTGAAATGACGGACTTGGCTAAAGACAGCGAATACATTATTTTAGATCTCGAAACCACAGGCTTAGACAGCGAACAAGACCTTATCTTATCTATGGGGTGGGTCGATGTGGTTAAAGGAAGAATCGATTTAGCGTCAGCCAAACATATTTATCTGAATAACGATTCGCAGATCAACGCTGAAACCGCTGTTATCAACCATATTACGCCGCAAATGTTGGAAGAGGGCGCCTCTATTCATGATGCGATGCTGACGTTTTTCGAAGCAGCAAAAGGCAAGATCATTGTCGCACACGCTTGTGTGGTCGAAGAGAAGTTCATTAGCCAATACCTTCTTCGCTGCTACGGTTTAAGAGCGATTCCTCTGCTTTGGCTTGATACTTTGTGTATTGAGAAAAGCATGGAGAAAGCGATCAGCAATCATGAAGAAGTCGATTTAACCTTGGCAGGGACTCGCGAAAGGTACGGGCTTCCTGAGTACAACAGCCACAATGCATTAGCCGACGCCGTTTCGACAGCGGAATTGTTTTTGGCTCAGCAGAAGCGAGTTGTCCCTAACGATGATGTGACCGTTGCCTTTCTCTATCGGATCAGTCGCTAGGAAAAGGGGCTACAAGTATGCGGATCTAATTTGATTTAACCGATTTGAAAGGAAAAAAAACCAGCGATTAAGCTGGCTTTTGTTTAGGTCTTAGAAAATTAGGACAGTAATTATCTTAGATCATTCATATAGCTATCGATTAGAAGCTGTAAGTTAGACCAACACGGCTACGTAGTTCACGAGTCGCTTTAGTTGATGAAGTGCTCACATCACCAAACTCTACATATGGTGCCCATTGACCCATAATATGGCGAATGCTTGCATTTAACTCGTAGTTGGTATCGTCGTTGTCGTAGATGTCATATCCATCCGCTTTGTAGTAGTTACCTTCAAAACCAAAGCGCCAGTTGTCCATTGAGTAGTTAACGTTTGCCGTTAGACGGTGACGACGTTGGTTTTCAATGTTTTTCTCAACACCGACAATTTCACCATCACCGTCGATCTCGTACTCAGTTGTGCTAGTGTTCTGTCTCATATCGTAACGGTAACGAGCACTTAGGCTTAGGCCATCAACGCTATCCACTTTGTATGTTGCACGAACTTGAGGCTTGTATGTAACGCCAGATTCACGACCTTCAATTGGCATACCGTAAGTCATTGTCCAGTTATCGTTTAGTACATGACGGTAATTTAGACCAAGCTCCCAACCATTGTTCTTCAAATCTTCCATGAATTTACCGTCTTCTCCCTTGAATTTCGCTTCGATATCTACAAGGAAGTTGCCAATGCTATCGCCAAGTTTTACACGAGTAGCGTGTTGATCTGTATGACTCTTGTATTCGTGTCTCATATCGAAAGACGCAGCAGATACAGAGCCAGCAGCGAGTACAGATGCCACAGCAATCACGATTTTAGTTTTATTCATGGTATTAATTCCATATTTATAGGTTGAGTATTGGCCATAATTACAAGCCAAATAGAGTAGTTCTTGTCTTCAATGCATTTTGTTATTGAAATTACTTCTTGGTTATTTCAAATTTGTTTTGCATTTAAATAATACAAATATGATAGCGATCCGAAGCGTGATGATCTGTGAATTTGATCGTGTTGTTAGGACAAAACCACTATTTACAAAGGGTTACAAAGTTGAGTTGTTTCGTTAAGTTTATGATTTTTAGTGATTTATTTGGCTGTTGATAATGATTTTTAAGAGTTTTGTTCGTCAATAAATGTGCGCTACAGCAAAAAATTGAACCTTTAGATATCATTTTTATTTGTAATACATTATTATTTTACTAACTTTCTGTAGCAACACATAACTTTGCTGTGTTGATTGCATGAACAGACGGTGTGAAGCCGAACAAGTAAGAATGTTCTTGAAGCTAAATGGATTAAATCCAATCGCTTTAAGAACATGAGACATTTACTTGAGGTGATTTAAAGCTCAATCAGAGAAGGTTTGAAATGTAGTAGGCAAGGCAATGACATAGCCTGCTATATAAGTATGAACTTGATAGGAATGAACAGGGTTCGAATAGTTACCCGTTGTTCTCATCGGCGACAAAGAAGAAATCGTTGAAGTGCTTGCGAAAGCATTTTGATTATTGCTCCCAACTATTCTAATTATAACTTCTGCTTTCGTTTAGAAAGGTAGGAGATGGTAGTCGAAGATCTGCCCTTGCGCTCATGTTGATACAGGCAACATGAGCGTTTTTTTATCTGAAATTTGAGTAGAGAGTCGTTTGAGGCTCAATAAGCGTGTAAACCACGGCTTAATAGTTAGGCTTTTAGGTTGATGACAGCACGTTCAAGTGAGTCTGTTTGCTCTACGACTGAAGTTGCAGAAGCTGCGTTTTTTGAAGCACTTTTCACATTGGTCATTGTCAGCTGTTTGATGGCATCTACGTTTTCGATGATCTCTGATGTGACCTCACTTTGCTCCTTCATGGCATTGGATACCTCTAAACTGTTATTTAGAATGGTTTCCATATCTGCGATAACCGATGTGATTCTTGAATGTGCCTTCTCACAAGAGTCGACACTGGTATTCCCTTTGTCACAGCAATTTTGAATCGTGTTAACCACCATTTGGGTCTGGTCTTGCACCCCTTGAATAATGGTTGATATCTCTTCGGTTGAAAGTTGTGTTCTGCCTGCCAAGGTTCTCACCTCATCCGCAACAACCGCAAAACCACGACCTTGTTCTCCCGCGCGCGCTGCTTCAATGGCGGCATTCAAAGCGAGTAGGTTGGTTTGTTCAGCAATGTCTTTAATCACCTCTAGCACGGTATTGATCTTCTCGGAATGAACAGAAAGACGATTCACTTCTTCACTCGCGCTCACGAGATCGGTTGAAAGGGTATTGATTGTGTCTCTGGTGAAGGCGACGTCGTTCAGGCCATCATTCGCGGTGGCGAAACTGGTTTGTGCATTTGATGACGCGTTTTCACTATTGGTAGCCACATTTTGGATATTGCTGCCCATCTGGTTTATCGCGGTCGCAATATTCTCTGTTTGTTGTTGCTGCTTATTCAACGCGCCTTCCACTTCGATACCGTCATGTTGCAACTGGTTAGAAATGTTGCCCAGCTCCTGAATCGACCCCTGTACTTGGCCAACAAGTTGGCGAATGTCTTCTAGTACGGTGTTAAACGACTTGGCAATCTCAGCAATTTCATCTGAGCCGTTGTCTTCCGCTGTGACGGTAAAGTCACGTTGTTGGGAGACGAGCAACATAGTTGCGTTTAATGAGGCTATCTTCTTTGCGACACGCGATGAGATCCCAAAAGATAAGGCCATCAGTAATACCGTGACGGCAATTACTGAGCTCACAATAAACGTGGTAATGGTTTGTTGAATCGATTCGACTTGTTGCTCTAAACGGACTTCAACGCCGGTGAATATAGAGATGATATCTTCAAACAGCATTTTCATTTCTGATTTCAGTTCACTGACCTTTTCTGGGTTGCGGTCTATCGCGTCTACCATCAAGGAAAAATCTTTGTTGTATTGCTTCACTTCTCGATTGAGCTTATCTAGCTCAGGCACCGCTATGTCTGACTCTTCAAGTAAAACAGAGAAGCTATTCATCAATAGTTGGAAGTGTGAATACTCTTTGGCGAATTCAGGCTTGAGGGTTTTGTCGTGACTGATCAGAAACTCTAGTTCTGTTCGATTCAGTTGAAGCATAGAAACTTCAAGCGACTTCACCTTGATCAGGGTTTTCTCTAGTTTGATCAGCTTTAGATTGGCGATTTCAGTAAATGAAACGACAACCAATAAAGAGACAATGGATAAACAAGCAAGGCTAAAAAGGGAGGTTTTAATTTTCATAGGCGGGCACCAAAGCAAAACAATATGACTCAACAACGTATTTGGAATCGTGTTTCTCTTATTTGCGTGTAGATAGCTTACGAGGTCGGTAATTGAGATCTGACTCGCAACGGAAACGTTTGCTTACAGTATTTTATGGAAAGGTTATGCGCAAGTTAAATATTTATTATTTTCAATGACTATTGGTGATTGTTTTATCACTAGATAGAGTGCTGTAAATAACAGTGAAGGGAGATAGGCAAAGTTGGAAGGAAGTGACCAGGGAAGAGGTCGTGAAAAGAGCAAGTGAAAAAGCCACGAACATTCACGTTTAATCACATGAATGTTCGTTTCTCTTCTCTTGTCTATTAGTTGCAGACGTGTAGCTGCAAACTTTAACAGCAGGCATTTAGCTATATCGAAGAGCTCCGTGAGAGCCGTTCTTGAGGCTTAGCTTTCTGTAGGCATCCACACCTGTTTAGAGGTGACTTTGTGATCTTTAAAGGTCAGTTCTTCAACTTTGTCACCGTTAGTATTCCAGCGAGTAAGTTTTCCGTTCGCGACTTCACCTTCATCAAACTTCGCTTGGCTGGCCTTATTACCGTTCGGGTAGTAGTCCGTTACCAATCCATCTTTTTGTCCGTCGTTGTATTCAGCTGTCAGGCTTTGTTCCCCATTGGGATACCAGCGAGAGGCGGTGCCCGATAGTTCATTGTCTTTATAATTGAGTTCTGCTTTTTTCTGTCCGTTTGGATACCAGGTTTCGGCTTTGCCTTGCAGTTCACCTTTTACGTAATTCACTTTAGAAGCGACTTGGCCATTCGGATACCAGTTAGTTTCTAGCCCAAGTTCTAAGCCATCGGCAAACTGAGCTTGGGTCGCGACTTGGCCGTTATCGAACTTCTCTTCAAATTGACCAGTGAAGGGTTTTGAATGGTTTACTTGGTAAGCCACGCCTTTACGCATCTGTAAGTAGTCAACAGCATCTTCACGTGGTGTTGCTGCATAGCTCATAGAAGATACCGTACTAAGAGCAATTAAGATTGGAACGTATTTCTTCATAATGACACCTTTTTATTGGACGAGGGAAAGTGTAACCGGTGTGTTAACAGCATTTCACTTCTATGAATTACTGTCAGTATCTATTAGTGGTTTTCAAGTTTTCATTATTAGCGGTCTAATGAAGGGAACTTTTCAAAGCGAGATTTGACTATAAATATGCGATATTTGTAATACAAATGAGTCGTGCTTATTCATTTTTATAAACTATATCTAGCACTATTTCCGTTGTTCGAATATGAAAATTTGCCTTAACGATTAACCGTCTTTAACGATTGTTATTAATTTTTTAGTGACTTTGTTCTTGTTTTTCGGGGTTTAGATGGGTTTTCGGCGCTGTGGGCTGCACTAAGTTGATGAAAGGCGCTCCTAGACGGTGCAAATTTGAACTCGATCACTTGTATGATTAATTGAGAGACGGACCGTAAGATCACTGTCACGCATTTAAATTATTGTAGTACAAATGTACTTACCATCTATCTATAGTGACCTTAACAAAAAACATAAACAAAAAGGTCTTAAAGATGGAACTCAATACCCTGATAGTTGGCATCTATTTCCTATTCTTAATTGCGATAGGGTGGATGTTTAGAACGTTTACAAGTACGACAAGTGATTACTTCCGTGGGGGAGGTAACATGCTGTGGTGGATGGTAGGTGCAACGGCATTTATGACCCAGTTCAGTGCGTGGACATTTACCGGCGCCGCAGGTAAAGCTTTTACCGATGGTTTTGCGGTAGCGATTATTTTTATTGCTAACGCGTTCGGTTACCTAATGAACTACCTTTACTTCGCTCCGAAGTTCCGCCAACTGCGCGTTGTGACGGTAATTGAAGCGATTCGTATGCGTTTTGGTAAAGTGAATGAGCAAGTCTTCACTTGGTCTGGTATGCCAAACAGCGTTATCTCTGCAGGTATCTGGTTGAATGGTCTCGCGATCATCGCATCGGGTATCTTCGGTTTTGATATGACAACAACGATTATCCTAACGGGTCTGGTTGTACTGATCATGTCAGTGACGGGCGGCTCTTGGGCGGTAATCGCATCTGACTTTATGCAGATGGTTATCATCATGGCAGTAACGGTGACATGTGCAGTCGTTGCTATTTACCACGGTGGCGGTGTTACGCAAATCGTTAGCGACTTCCCAACGGATTCGTTCATCACGGGTGACAACCTTAACTACATGAGCATCTTCAGCATCTGGGCGGTGTTCATCTTCTTAAAGCAGTTCAGCATTACCAACAACATGCTTAACTCTTACCGTTACCTTGCTGCGAAAGATTCAAACAACGCACGTAAAGCTGCTCTGCTTGCTTGTGTACTAATGACGCTTGGTCCAATCATCTGGTTCATGCCTTCTTGGTTCATGGCTGGCCAAGGTGTTGATTTAGCAGCCGCTTACCCTGAAGCTGGCAGCAAAGCCGCTGACTTCGCTTACCTTTACTTCGTTCAAGAATACATGCCGGCAGGTATGGTGGGTCTTCTGATTGCCGCTATGTTCGCAGCAACTATGTCTTCAATGGACTCTGGTCTAAACCGTAACTCAGGTATCTTCGTTAAGAACTTCTACGAGCCGATTCTTCGCCCTAAAGCGAACGAAAAAGAGCTAATGGTTGTTTCTAAACTAACGTCTACTTTCTTCGGCATCGCGATCATCTTGGTTGCTCTGTTCATCAACTCTCTTAAAGGTCTGAGCCTTTTCGACACCATGATGTACGTGGGCGCATTGATCGGCTTCCCAATGACGATTCCAGCATTCTGTGGCTTCTTCATCCGTAAAACACCGGATTGGGCAGGTTGGGGCACGCTAGTTGTAGGTGGTGTGGTTTCTTACTTCGTTGGTTTCGTTATCACTGCTGACATGATCCAAAACTGGTTCGGTCTAAACGAGCTAACTGGCCGTGAGTGGGCTGACCTGAAAGTAGCTATCGGCCTTATCGGTCACATCGTATTTACTGCTGGCTTCTTCGTTCTATCAACACTGTTCTACAAGCCTCTTGCCGAGCATCGTGAGAAAGACGTAAACAAGTTCTTCAACAATCTAGCGACACCATTGGTTGCTGAAAGTAACGAGCAGAAGAAACTGGATAACAAGCAACGTCGTATGTTGGGTTCACTTATCGCAGTTGCGGGTGTGGGCGTAATGACAATGTTCGTACTGCCTAACCCAATGTGGGGACGCATGGTGTTCGTTCTTTGTGGCTTGATTGTATTCTCTGTTGGTTTGCTGCTTGTTAAAGCGGTAGATGACAAGGTAGAGAAGCAAGACGAAGTAACACCAGCTGAAAGCTAAGTCCTTATTCTTCAAGAAATACGGCTTTCAACAAGACGATAAGTCTTAAGAAATTATAAGTTCAAACAAAGAAAACTTTAATAAAACGGTCACCAGTTTGGGTGGCCGTTATTTTGGTAATCCAGTATTTAACGTGAGATGTAAGATGAAGAAAAAATTAATTTCGGTAAGCATTATTAGCGCGTTTACGTTGGCTTTCGCGACAGGCTGTACCACCCAAGAAAAAACAGCACCCGTGATCAGCGTGGCTGAGCAAGCAGGGCCTTCGATCAGCGAAATCGACCGTAGTTACTTATTAAGCAGTGACCGCTTAACTGAGGTTGATGGCAATACACTAGACGTTGCTTCAGAAGAACAAGTGGCTGCACTTAAGGCGCAATTTGAGAACCTAAAAGATGGCGACGAAGTGGTTATCCCTAATGGTAAATACGCAAATTTAGGCCAGGTGACGATCACTGCAAATGACGTCACAATCCGAGCTGAACAAGCAGGGGCAGCGTGGCTGACAGGTCTAGTTCAGTTTGAACTGAAAGGTGATGACATCACGCTTGATGGTCTCGTATTTACAGAGGGTGGTCCAAACGAACGTTTTGGCGCAGTACGTATGATGGGTAATGGCAACACGTTGCAAAACTCAACATTCTACTACTTCAACCATGATTACACGTACGAGCCAGATGAGCGTCGCTCTGAGTATCCAAAGTACCTTTGGGTTTCTCTGTGGGGTAAAGATGGTAAGGTGATTAACAATCGTTTCGAAGGTAAGCAAAAGCGCGGCACCTTGATCGGTGTTCAAAAGGATGACACGTCAGACAACCACCTGATTGCTAACAACATCTTTATGGATCAAAAGCCAAACCAGTTTAATGAATTCGATATCAAAGAAGCGATTCGCTACAACGGCAACAGCTGGGAAGCGATCCGTATCGGTGACTCTAAGTCTTCGCAGTGGGATTCAAGCTCCAAGTTCGTGAACAACCTGATGATCGATATGGACGGTGAGCGTGAGCTTATCTCTATTAAGTCGGGCGACAATACGATTTCAGGCAACACGATCTTCCAAAGTGCGGCACTGATTTCACTGCGTCACGGCAAAGGCAACACGGTTGAGAACAACATGATCTTGGGTAACGAGAAACGCCTAACGGGTGGTATTCGTATCTATGATGAAGGCCATGTGATCCGCAACAACTACATTGCTAACACTCGTGGCCGTGATGGTGTGATTGAAGGTAACGCTGACTTACGTGGGGGTATCGTGATTAACACGGGCATCATTGATGTCGCGAATGGCGAGCAGTTAGATCAATCGGTGAAAGGTAAAGAGCTTAACAAGCAATGGACACCGAAAAACATCACCATCGAAAACAACTCTCTAGTCGATACGGAGTGGGGCATTGTTTACGGTAATCAAAGCCATCGCGTAAGCCTGTTTAATAACGCAGAAGTAGAAGGCATTTATGCCGGTGTTGATATTGCGTTCAAACACAACGTGGTTGATAACTCACAAACACCTGAATTTGTGAGTGTTCGAGCGACTCATGACTTCCCATTAGTCGGCGCAACTTACACAGATGAAACTTACGTTGGTCAAGTCACAGACTCTGAACTGATTGAAAGCTACTCGGTTGAGCTACCAAAAATAACGGTTGAGAATGGCCTGAATGCTTACCAAGGTGAGGGCGCAGATGTGTCTAAACTCTCAGTTGTGACCGCTGAAACAGCGGGTCCGGACTACGTACTTGAGAATACGACGAAGTAAGTTATTAGTTAATGGCTAAAGGTTAATGGTTTAATGGCTTGAGCTATCAAATCAATTCACGATAGCTGTCCTGACCATAACACTTAAAAAGCCTCAACAGATAATGTCTGTTGAGGCTTTATCGATCTTAGGTCGTGACCATCTCAATCTTACGTCGTGACTATTTTAATCTTACGTCGCGACTATTGTGATTTGTACTTATGCAGCAGATCCCAAGGGATATGACATAAGTGGTGATCTTCAGGGAAGTGGCTTAAGTGATGCTGGTGGATGCCGTCGCTGGCAACATAATTAGTTAATGGCAACACCTCAACAGCGATTCGGTCGGCATCATCTCGTGAAGCGATATAATGCTTAGCTTCGATTAAGTGTTCTGCATCGGTGCTGTATACGCCAGTGCGGTATTTCTCTCCCACATCGACACCTTGTTTATTCACGCTGTAAGGGTCGATAATCTCAAACAAGTGTTCCATCAAAATTGTGACTGACGTGATGCTTGGATCAAACTCTATTTGTACGCACTCTGCGTAGCCATCGTAATCGTTTTGTGTGCTATCGCTCTGAGCCGTCTTGTTCTCTGTTGGCTGGGCGCTTCCATTGGCACGGCCTGCTTCTGTGCTGATAACACCAGGAACGTACTTAATAAATTCTTGTACACCCCACAAGCAACCGCCAGCTAAATAAATTTGTTCCATACTTCTCTTTGAGCTCTCTGTGTTTGTTGATGTTCGTTAGGTACCTGAATTAATACGATGATACCCGCTCGTATAAAAAAGCGTCTATAAAAATGAGCGCGCAAATAAAACCAAGCGTTTAGGCATTGTAAACCTGTGCGACTGAACAAACATAAGTTTAATATGATTTGTGATTATATAAGTCAGTATTGCTTTTTCATCAACTCGAATCTCAACATCAAGTGAGCGTTACTCTAAACATGTTTGATCAAATAAAAGACTTCATTAATCCGAGCAAGAACCCAGACCTGACTCAGGCACACGAATATCAACGAAAACATTTGCCAACCTTGTGGCTGCTCGGCAAAACGGGGGCGGGCAAGTCATCGTTTATTCAGGCGGTGACTGGCGACTCTTCTGTAGAAGTGGGCAATGGTTTTGCTCCCTGTACCATGACGGCGATGTCGTATGAGTTTCCGCAAGACAAACCCGTGATGCGGTTTCTCGATACCAGAGGTTTAAGTGAAGCGAATTACGATGCGAAAGAGGATCTGGAAGAGATTGGTCAAGCAGGTAATGCGTTAGTCGTTGTGATGAAAGCCGACGAACCTGAACAATCCGCTGTGCTTACGGCTCTAAAACAGATTAAGAAACAGAAGAAGATTAAACACTTGCTGCTGGTTCATACGGAGGTGTTGTCTTCCAGTGAAACCGACCGATCAAGGCAAATTCAGTTCAATTCTAATCAAGTAGAGAAGGTTTGGGGCAATAGCTTTGAATCCGTCGCGGTGGATTTCGAAACGGATGACTCGAGCAATAACAGTGGTTCAATCTACAACTATGACATCTTGTTAGAAAAGCTGACCAGTATTCTTCCGGTGATCGGAATGATGGTGCAAGACAAAGAGCATTCCACCCAAGAAGAAGCCAACTTTGATCAAGTAGAAAACGAAGTGCTTTGGTATGCAGGAAGTGCGGCAGCGAGCGATTTGATTCCGGGTGTTGGTTTGGTATCGGTACCTGCGATTCAAGCCAAAATGCTTCATAGCTTGGCGAACCAATATGGGGTCGAATGGAACAAGCGAGTCTTCAGTGAGTTGATAGGCACTCTCGGAAGCAGCTTTGCTTTGCAATACGGAATGAAGCTGGGTACTCGACAGTTGGTTAAGTTGATACCTGTTTATGGGCAAACGGTTGGTGCCGTTGCCGCTGCGGCAATGAGTTTTGGTACCACTTATGGTCTTGGCCGAGCGGCATGCTATTACTTCTATCACAAGAACAGAGGCGAAAAAGTTTCCGAACAAGAGATGCAAAAAATCTATAAAGAATCCCTGAAAAAAGGTAAGGCAGCGTCGGGCTATGAAGAAAATTAAGAACTTATTTCGATTGCTCGCCGTGTTGTCGAGTGGGCGTTGGGGCATCACTCTTATTTCGGCGATTTTTCCAAGCCTTATCATGATGTGCTTTGGTCTGTTCTTGGCGATTAAATATGGCTACCTACTGGAAATGTCGATAGCCATTGCTGTGAGTACTTTGCTGTTTACCATTCCGTTATATATTTCTAGTCGTTCGTCACGCAATTCGACCAATAGTGATACGGAAGAAAAAACAACAGATGAAGCCAGAACTGAGTCATCGAATCACAACATCGACGATGCGTTGGTCAAGGCGTCAAATGAATGGTCTCAAGCTGAACTGTCGATCTGGAACGACTCGAAACATTACGTTCGTCAACAATTAGTTGATGATATTGAGTGGGGCAATCTAGACCAAACCGGTTTGCAAGTGCTGGAATTCGTTGCCAAAAAATTTGGTAAGAAGTCGCTCGATTTTTCAATTCCAGAAGGACTTAAGCTGTTTGAAGAGGTAAGCCGTCGTTACAAAGTGGTGGTAAAAGAGCACATACCGGGCATCGAATACTTAAAGGTTTCTTACATCAAGGCAGGCTACGAAGCCTATGACAAATATGGTGAGTTGGGGCAGAAGATCTTCAAAGCGGCGATTTGGGGTAATCACCTTAAAAACCTGTATTTGAATCCATGGAAGGTCATTTCTGACTTAGGTCGTGAGCAAGCGACAGCCTCAATGACAAAGGGCGTTGTGGATGACATGCAATATGCTGCGAAACAAGCCTTGCTCGATGAAGTGGCAGCCGTTGCGATCGATTTATACAGTGGGCGTTTCAGCATTGAGGATCAATCGCTGAGAGCCTCAGATGTTTCAGAAGCTGACGAGAAACGTTTTGCTCCTGAGTTAGAGCCAGTGAGAATTGTGCTGGTGGGGCAAACAAGTTCGGGTAAATCATCGATTATCAATGCTCTCAAAGAGGAAATGGTTGCAGAGGTGGATGTTCTACCATCAACGGATAGCTCTACGGTTTACAACGCATTTGTTGATGACAATGATGTGAGAGTGGTTGACCTTCAAGGGCTTGATGGCAATGCCAAAACTGAAGCTGTGATGCTTAAAGAGATGACTCAAGCTGATGTGGTGTTATGGGTACTTAAAGCGAACCAGTCTGCTCGTGAACTGGACAAGCAGCTTAAAGATAAGTTTGATGAGTTTTATGATGATCCTAAGAATATTTCGCGTAAGCAGCCAATTGTGATCACCGTGGTTAACCAAGTCGATCGGTTAAAGCCTGCGGAAGAGTGGCAGCCACCTTACGATTTGGAGAATCCAACCTCGGCAAAAGCTAAGATCATTGCTCAGGCCCTTGAATACAATCAAACACTTCTGAAGCCTGATATTGCTTTACCACTAGCGATTGCACCTGAAAAGGTACAGTTTGGTTTAGAGGCTTTGAAACAGACGCTAATAGAGCATATTGCAGATGCCAATAACGTGCAGAGAAATCGTCAGCGCCTCGAAGCTATCAACAGAGGAACTTCGGTAAAAGGCCAGCTTAATAAAGCCATGAAAGCGGGTAAGAAGGTTGCTCCAAGCGCATTGAAAGCTGCAACGCCTAAGCTGGCTGAGATGGCGATAAAACAAGTCACCAAGAAAAAATAAGCAACAATACCAAAGCGATATTCGTAAGCCTCAATATCGCTTTGGAAAACTATTTCTTTTATATTTATGAACTTTTGGCCCTTGAACTTATTATTACTTTAAAAATAATGAACTAGTATAATAGTGCATTAAGTCGAATTCATGATAGTGTGATATCAGACAATAAAACATAAAATTATGATTCTAAATATTGATCACATTTATGATTTATTCGTCTTTATTTATAAAATAATTGCACTATATTTAAATTTCGGATCACCTTGATTTCAACGTAGGGATATATTGTGAACATGTATCTGAAATGGCAATCAACAACATGGCTAACCCTGTTAGCTTGGTATACTTTAGATCATCAGCTCTCTTTCCACCTTTCTTCAGAGTAGTACCCTCTGGGCGTCACGCGCCAGCGGAGCCTTTGAGCTTTGCCAATCCGATTAGTTTTGTCTTTGACTAATGCGCTAAGCAATGCGGTCACTAATACATTAGCTGTTAGTTTCATGCAGTCGTTATTTATCTCTTGGTCATTATTAATTGGATCCTAATCAATACATTATTGATTTAATAATTTATTTCTAGCTATTAAATTTTATCGTAATTATCACGAGTGTGATAGTTCGTGAAAATAAAATTAATAGTGATGACTCGTGACATCTAAAAATAATTAATTTGGCTTCTTCTCCGTAAGCTGAATTTGTTGAAAGGTATTATTATGGAAAATTTCAAACATCTACCAGAACCGTTTCGTATTCGCGTTGTAGAGCCAGTAAAAAGAACCACCTATGCTTACCGTGAGCAAGCCATTGTCGAAGCGGGAATGAACCCATTTCTACTCGACAGTGATGATGTGTTCATCGATTTGCTGACAGACAGCGGTACCGGCTCAATCACACAACGTATGCAAGCAGCGATGTTGATGGGTGATGAAGCCTACAGTGGCAGTCGCAGTTACTACGCACTGTCGAACGCGGTGAAAGATATCTTCGGTTATGAGCTGACTATTCCTACTCACCAAGGTCGCGGCGCTGAGCAGATTTACATTCCTGTTCTGATTAAGAAGCGTGAAATTGAAAAGGGGCTCGATCGCAGAAAAATGGTCGCTTTGTCGAACTACTTCTTCGATACCACGCAAGGCCACACTCAAGTGAATTGCTGCATGGCGAAAAACGTCTATACCAAAGAAGCGTTTGATACTTCAGTGAATGCAGATTTCAAAGGCAACTTCGATGTCGTGAAATTAGAAGAGGCGATTTTAGAAGCGGGTGCTGCCAATGTTCCTTACATCGTGAGTACCATTACCTGTAACTCGGCTGGCGGACAACCTGTCTCTATCGCCAACCTCAAAGCCGTGTATGAAATCGCGCAGAAGTACGATATTCCAGTGATCATGGACTCTGCACGCTACGCTGAAAATGCTTATTTTATTCAGCAGCGTGAAGCCGGTTATCAAGATTGGACGATCGAGCAAATCACTCGCGAGTCCTATAAATATGCAGATGGTTTGGCGATGTCGGCCAAGAAAGACGCGATGGTACAAATGGGCGGCTTGTTGTGCTTTAAAGACGACTCTTTCATGGATGTGTACACAGAATGTCGAACCCTGTGCGTCGTGCAAGAGGGTTTCCCAACCTATGGTGGCTTAGAGGGCGGGGCCATGGAGCGTCTTGCGGTTGGGCTATACGACGGAATGCGCCAAGATTGGTTGGAGTACCGCATCGGTCAGGTGCAATATTTGGTTGATGGTTTAGAAGCGATTGGCATTGTGTGCCAACAAGCGGGTGGTCATGCTGCGTTTGTTGATGCGGGTAAACTGCTTCCACACATTCCGGCGGGTCAGTTCCCAGCCCATGCTTTAGCGTGTGAGCTATACAAAGTAGCGGGAATCCGAGCCGTTGAGATTGGTTCATTGCTGCAAGGGCGAGACCCAGCAACAGGTGAGCAGCATCCATGTCCTGCTGAGCTATTGCGTCTAACCATTCCACGCGCGACTTACACTCAAACGCATATGAACTTCATTATTGAAGCGTTCGAAAAAGTAAAAGAGAATGCGAGCAAAGTGAAAGGGCTCGATTTTGTTTATGAACCACCTGTACTAAGGCATTTTACTGCACGTTTGAAAGAGGTGGAAACCGATGAGAATCAAGCTGAAAAAAAGAGTGAACCAACGCTCGAAGAAGCATTTTAGAATAATAAAATAAGCGAATAGTCATCAGAACCATAATTAAAGGCTCCTTTGGAGCCTTTTGTTTTTTGGGGAGAAGTAGGCAAATGGTACCTTTGGTTAAGTTTGAGACGAAATAGGTAGAGGCTAGGCTTGTTTGTTTTTTAGGGTCGCTTTTAGTTTTTGGAATAGCCACTGATTTAATGGTGCCTCTTTTTGTGAACGACGACAGCTCATCACATAGCTCACATCGAAAGTGAGTTTTTCAGGTAGTTCCATACTACGGCAGCCTTCTGGGACGCTGCCACTGAGCGTAATTCCAAAATAGTCTGAATTGAGCATGATATCGTGAATCATCGCAGGGTGATCGATATCTGCTCTAGGGTTTATTCCAAAGCCAATGTTTCTGAGACGTTCCAGAATTGGGTACTTATTGTCATTCCATCCGGGTGTTTTAAATAGAACCGTCGGATAGTTGGCGAGCGACTCAAAGTCTTTCGCTGGGTGGTCTTCTCTTACAAAGAACACCACTTTTCCTTTTCCGAAGTCCATTTGAGAAATCGACTGCGGTAAGGTTTCATCAAAGTAGTGCACCGCTATCGCCTCTTCGCCGTCTATGAGTTGGTTTCTAGCATTGCTTCCCCATCGTAGGAATGAGTAGTGAGCATTCGGGGCTTCTTTGCTGAGAGCGAAGTAGAGTTTGGATCCAAAACGTTCCCAAAACAGCGTGTTCGCGTAGATTTTGATCGTGCCTCGATAAGATTCTGGAGAGAAGTCTTGATGTTTGATGGCCTCAATACTACTCAATATCTGTTCAAAGTTGCTGATGTTATTTTCAACAAAGGTCGTGGGCTCGAAGCCGTGTTTAGTTTGAATAAACAGTGGGTCGTTAAGTTGGTTTTTTAACTTTGAAAGGTTCTTACTGATCGCTCCAGAAGTTTTTCCTAGCGACTCTGCTACCAGTCCTACATTACGAAGCTCATACATCCGCTTGATGACGAGGATATTTTGAATATCGAGGTTGATGTCCACAGGCTCTCCAAATCATTCCTTTTACAGGCAGCAATCTCTGTGCGCTAAGCCGCCAGAAATCATGTGACTCTAATATCATAGTGGCAATGCACAACTTCTAAGACAGGACAACGTCAGAAGATCGCTAATCCCTTGATTTTCCATTTGGTAAATCTCGCTTTTCCTCGTGTCGTTATCTCTCTGTCGTTAAAGTTACCTCAACAAAGCAACACAGATATTAGACGAACAGATAATTAGAAATACAACGAGGTGATGTATGAATAAGTTACTTGCGCTTGGCTTGATGGCACTTTCAATGAACACCGCTTTTGCTGCTAGCGACGCACATACCGGTACTATCGATATGACAAGAAGTGAAGTCAGCCAAGTTAAGGCTGAGCGTGTAGAATCAGACTTAACACTCGAAGGAAGAAATGAGGCAGCTTTGGGTGGAATCAAATTTCAAAAGCATGTTGAGCAAAACCAACCGATCCAACTTACAGGTCGTCGTGATTAACGCTTAAAGTGTGCTTACCACTTTAAACGTTCTGCCATTGTCATGAGAAATGCTGTGCCTTAGGGTGCAGCATTTTTCGTTATGGGACTCACTCTATTGGTAGCTTAGTGATTAACAAGCCTTGGCATGGTGTGTGACGTGTGGCATTTTGGTCACAATTAAAGGTTTTGCTGCATTAGATAAGCTTGGAAAGGAAGAGCAGATGATACGTCATATTTTACTGATAAAATTCAAAGAACATGCGGAGCTTTCAGAGATTGAAAAGCTAAAGGTGCTGTTTGAAGCAATGCCAAGCAAGATTGAAGGCGTAACTTCCGTAGAGTGGGGGCTAAATGATAGTCCAGAAAACAAGAACCAAGGTTATAGTCATTCGGTCTTAATGACGTTTGAAGATGAAGCTGGGCGACAAAACTATCTACCACATCCAGAACACGATGCCCTGAAAGAGGTATTTCGTCCGTTGTTGGATGACATTATCGTGTTTGATTATTCTCTTTAGCCCTAATAATTTCTCAGTTACAAGATGTAAAGCGTATAGGCATAGGCCCATACGCTTTGGTCAGAGCGAAAAATTACATGTTACTCTGTCGGCAAGATGGTGACAGGAGTGAAAGAAGCTACGGCATTACCACCTGCACCAGGGCGGTCAACATAAGGAGTGTTTTGCATTAAGGTGTAGTAGACGTCCACAAAATCATCGTCATTAACCAACACATTGTTTGGGATCAGCTCAATGATTTTACTGGTGATCTGAGGAATGATCGTATAACCCTGTACTTCTGGATCTGGAATCATTTTCAAAATCTCTTCAGCGGCTTGCACCAGCAGCTTCGCTAGGTCTTTATAGTTGGTACCGTCATCATGTTCCATCAAGATCATGTCTGCAGCCCCCCAGCGGTAACGAGGCCAGAAGATGATGCTTTGGCTCGGATAGTAAGTCTGTTTGTCGTAGTCTAAGTAAGGCATCTCAATTAAGTCGATTTGTGGAGCTATACGACTTGAATCAACTCCAGTGACGATAGCGTAGATTTCCGCTTTGCCTGAGATCCACGGTTCTCTATCGATGGCTAAGCGAATCTTGGTTAACTGAGTGGTATTCAACTCTTCAGGCTCCGATTCAGCTAAAGAGCGCGCATCACTGTTAAATAGCGTCTGCTTTTGAGGTTCTTTGTGCTTGCTGCTAGCACTGTTGCTGCCTGAGTTAAGTTGTGTGTCTGTACCTTGTTTTTGCATTTCAGCTTGCATGGTCATCAACCCAGCCTTGAGTTCTTCGGCACCATTGCTGTCGATCACAAATACCGGAACATCGGGCATTTGGTACACGTCTAATTCATGAACTTGCCCATACACATCGTAAGCTTCGATGTATTGCCAATTTGAATCATCGCCCGATGGTTCGTAAGCAAACAGTGGGCTTTCTCCATTTTTCCAGGCTTCAACCATGGCTTCATCAGCCATCCTAATTTCTAAGACAGAATCACTGAAGTCGTCGATCCCTTTCATCTTACGATAGCTAAGATCGGCTTTGTGCATCTTGCTTGAAAAGGCAGAGTAGGGTTGAGCCGAGTTCAGTGTGTCTAATGGCGTCGATAAACTTTTTTCGCTGATTTGCTTTTTTAGAGAAGACTCAATGTCAATGTAGCGAGCACTTATTTGTAATGCTAGTGATTGCTTTTGTGCAGCGACATTCTTTGCAACAGCAATAGAGTCAGTAAGAGAGTGTGGTGTATCGATATTGTTTGCATAAGACTGAAAGCCAACTACTGTCGTCGCAAGTACCATACTGATTGTAAAAGATGGTCTCATAAATAATCCTTATTTTAATTTTTATCATTAATAGAGCAATTGCCCTACAGGATTAACCTATCAATAAGGTGAATGTGTTTAAAACTTAGTTAGTGATTTCTGTATCGGTATTTAGCACAAGATCTCAGTTCTATTGATTGTTGTAAAATTTATATAATGCAAACTTGATATTTGAATTTTTATAAACCAATCAATAGTTAAATGACAATATTATTATCTATTTATATGTTTTGTGTAATGAAGGTATGTTTTCAGTACTGATTTTGAATTGGCTCCTAAACGACCGAATTAGGAATAGATGTGGGTAGGTAGGAATAATATTAAGAGGTTACACGTCAATAAGAGTTATAGGGTTTCACTATATCTACTATAGTTTCGGCCGTATTTCGGAAGAGAAATTTTTCGGTATAATTCGACTCCCTTAATTAATAGCGCAACGAAATGATCTGCGCACTACGTTATTTTTGAGACCAATCCACTCCTCACAGAACAACGTTATGGCGGTTTCCTCTCGTTAAATTGCTTCGCGTTAAACACTTCCTACATTGCACAAGTATTACTGAGGTTTTTGGCTTTATCGCATTAGAAATGGCGCTATAGGAATACTGCATATGACGAACTTTAACCGCGCTTCACGCTTATCAAAGGCATTGATTTTTATCTCTATTCTTTCTAAGTCCGCTTTCGGTCTAGAAGTGCCAGATAACGCACTTGAATCCTATGTTGGTGATTTCTCGGCTTTGAAAGAGAAAGGTGTAGTGCGTGTTTTAGTCTCAGGTGATATTGGTTTCTATCATATTGAAAATGGTAAGCCAAAAGGGATTTTAGCGGAGCAAATCTATTACTTCGATCAGGCACTTAAACTTAGTGATCCACTGTTGCGCGTCAAGGTGATTCCGGTAGAGCGAAGTGAATTGCTTGAAGCGTTAAACCAAGGGCGAGGGGATATTGCGGTAGCTAACCTTACGGTAACCGAAGAGCGTCAAAGGTTGGTGGATTTCAGCATGCCTATTCGCCGCGATATCGATGAAGTGTTAGTCACAAGCGTATCCAAGCCTTCAATTAGCAGTATCTCACAGTTACAAGGTAAAGAAGTTTGGCTTAAGCAGGATTCCAGCTACATCAATAGCGTTCAAAAATTAAATAAGCAGTTTGAGAAACAAGGGATGGAACCCATTTATATTCACCTGCTCAACGCGAACCTTCAAGACCTCGAACTACTCGAGCTGATTAAGAGTGAGAAAATCACGGCGACCATTGTCGACAGTCATAAGTTGGAGCTGTGGGAGAGTTTAGGAAAGGATATTAAGATCCACACCGATATTACTTTCAGAGAAAATGCTGATATTGCGTGGGCCATCCGCAAGAATAGTCCTCAGCTTAAAGCTCAAATTGACCGATATTTACAGGAGTCGAAACAGGGCACGCTGCTCGGGAATGTGATTGATAATCGCTATCTAGAGAGTGTTTCATGGGTGAAGCGAGCATCTGATCCAAAACAGAACCAACAACGCGACAAATTAGAAGCCTTGTTCGTCTTGTACGGTGAGAAGTACGAGATTGATTGGATGATCCTCTTGGCGATGGCTTTTCAGGAGTCTGGGTTAGATAACTCAAAGATCTCGCACCGTGGTGCTGTTGGCATTATGCAGGTGATGCCCAAAACAGCCAAAGATTGGTACGTGGATATTGACAATGTTTACGACTTGGAAAGCAATATTCACGCTGGGAGTAAGTATTTACGCTTTATTCATGACAGGTATTTTGATGAGCCGGAAATATCTGACATCGATAAGATTCATTTTAGCTTAGCTGCCTATAATGCTGGGCCAGCGAAAATACGAAGAATGCGAAAACTAGCCGCTCAGCAAGGGTATAACCCAAATAAATGGTTTAATCACGTTGAGGTAGTGGCAAAGAAAAACATTAGTGAAGAGCCGGTAAAATATGTAGCCAACATCAACCGATATTTTACGATTTATCAGCGCCTCGATGAATTTCAAGATACGCGAGAAGAACAGCTAGGTAATATGACAAGGCAACTGAATATCAAGCGACTGTCTGGCTACTTTGCTTATTAACAAGTGTTTGATTAATATGATGATTAAGAAAAAGGGGTAGCGCTCGGCTCCCCCTTTTTGTTTTATAAGCACTGACAATTGCTAGTTATTTTTACTTACTCAATATGAGCTTATGATTGCTCGGCAGAAGCCATGTACATCTGCATCTCTTCTAAACTGGTTTTTGCGATAACTTGGTTATCAAGAGAGTAGTGGACTTCATCACCAAAACGTTGGCCAGTTAGCGTTGCACGTGTGCCATCGTTGTAAGTGAGCTCGATAGCAACTTCGTCTTGATTGATCACTTTCATCTCGCTGTGGTCAATGACGTGCTTAGCTAGTGGGTCGATAGGCGCGTCTGTGAGGCTGTCATCCAGTTGATCATTAATATCGATATATGTATCGACCTTAGTGTCAAAGATGTGCGGCTTTTTGTTGATAGGGTTTTTACCTGTCCAAAACTCCAGCGAGTTGAACACAATGTAGTCTGCAGCAACCGTGATACCGTAAGCGGGTGCTAGTAGCATGTTTAATCCACCGCGAGCGTAGCGGTTATCTACGGCTTTCACGTTGAACTCCATCAGCTTACCCGTTACCGCATTGCTACCAACACAACCAAATAAGGTGACTAGGCTTGCTGAAATAATTATTGGTTTTACAAATCGGTTCATCATTCTCTATTTCTAAATTTGTATATTAAGGAACCAATAATTATGTCAAAGTCATGTTTATTCTAATATAAAGCGGCACCTATACTAGGTATCAGAAAAACCTATATCTGTATAGAAACCAAAGATGTATCGCGACTATATGAAAATTGATGGGTTATATTGCCAGCCAGATAAGCAATACTCACAAGGGTGTTTTAACAAAGCTCTGTCATAACCCTAACTGAAGTATGGATTTAGGTTGTGATAATAGCGAGTCAGCTAAACGAAATTACGTTCTACGTTTATTCATTTAAATGACTGCCTGAAGAGCCCGAATGAAACGATTTAACCTAAACCTCATCTATTACTTTATTGCAATATATGAAGAAGGAAACTTAACGTACGCAGCAGAAAGGCTCAATATATCCCAACCTAGTCTCAGCGCTCATTTAAAGCAGCTTCGAGATGAATATCGTGATCTACTGTTCGTAAGAAAATCTTACACGCTTGAGCCGACGCCAGTCGCTAATGACTTGTATCCTATCTTTAAGCAAGCAAACAAGCTTGTCTCTTACTCCTTGCCTGAAACTCATGACTTTGAACCGAAAGCGTGTCACTACACGTTTAGAATTGCCGCAATGAGTGTTTCAAGCAGCGTCATTCTGCCAAAGGTTCTTGATAAGATTCAACAAGAAGCACCCAACTGTGTCATTGAGATTGTAAATCTAAAAGAAGATATGGCGACTGACATCCGAGAGAAGAAGATTGATCTTGTGGTTGACCTGACCAATGCTCATTCAACATTGTTGAGTCAAAAAATCTGGAGTGATGAACTTTGTGTTGTTTGTAGCCAGAACCACACCCGCATCAAAGAGCAGGTTAGTTTAGAGCAATACCTTTCAGAAAAGCATGTAATGCTCACTCATGATAACTATCGAGTGAATCAACTTACCAAGTTTCATAGTCCGATCTTTGAAGATCGTATAGTCGCAAGGAAGCTCAATTCGATTGCTGACTTCTCTGAGACTATTTGCAACAGCGACTGGATTGCGACCTTACCGAAAGGCGTAGCCAACACCCATTTTGATAAGAACAAAATCAAGTTGTTAGAAATGCCATTTGACTACACAAAGCCTTCGTTAAGCGTGTTTTGGCACAGTAATCGTAACGACGATATCGTCAACCAATGGTTAAGAGACCTGTTTACTAGCGAAGTCTTGAGCTTAAGTTCCGAACTATAGAAAACGCCAGCTTAATCGAGTAGGCGTTTTGGTCATCTGACCCGCTCTTCATGTATAAAGTGCCTTATGGTACAAATGACAATATTCGAAATACTCGCGGCTTTAGAAATATTAGTGGCTATTGCCAAAGAGACGCCCATTACAACAAAGACTGACTTATGAATTTTGATATCAATGCACTGAAACACCACCAACTGGTTGAAGATGGCCAACTTGAAGGCTGTTACATTCATCAGCCAGCTCAAGGTAGCCAGCAAGATGACAAAGAGGTATTGGCAGAGCGCGATGCGCTAGAGAGCATGGGCCACAAGGTCGTACAAGTTAAAGCTAAAGGTGGTACAACAACGTTCGCTGAGGCAATGCAAAAGTTAGCGAAGAAGACTGGCCACCAATCCAAGAACTAAGTGAATAGGGGGCTAGCTAAGGCTAGAGTGCCCCCTATATTTTCTCGGTTAGTTAGCTTCTACTTGAGCCTTTGTTACTTATTCAAGCTTTAAAAATGACAAAACCTGCCGCTAAACCGAAGTTATATTTTGTCTTCCACACATTAAAATAATACATCGCTGATCTTCATAGCAATTAGGACGTATAGGCTGCTTAAAAAGCAAGGAAACAATATGGTCACCGTCTATGTAAGCATCGGAAGCAACATCAACCGAGAACATCACGTCACTGAATCTCTCAAAGCGTTAAATGACCGCTTTGCACCACTGCACCTATCCAATTTTTACGATTGCGAGCCTGTTGGTTTTGAAGGCGACAATTTCCTTAATCTAGTGGTGGGGTTTGAATGTGACCTCGCTGTCACAGATCTCTCTCAGGTTCTTCATCAAATCGAACTGGACAACGACCGCAAGCGTGAAACCAAAGAATATGCTTCACGTACAATGGACATCGACATTCTTCTTTATGGCAATCAAACTGGCATCATTGACGGTGTAGAGCTGCCTAGAGGTGAAATCACCGAGTACGCTTTTGTACTTCGCCCATTAGTCGATGTTGCGGCGCAAGAGCGACATCCCACTCTAGACATATCGTTTCAGCGGCTCTGGAACAACTTCGACCAAGCGAGTCAGAAAACCGCCCCCATCCCTTTTGAGCTCAGTTTCATGCAGCCATTGCAGCGGCTAAATGAGGAATGAACTCGTCATCACCTGAGCTCTACTGATCTTTTCTTAAAATAAGCACGTAACTGACTTCACTTCCTAAGGATTGGACACTGTTATGAATCACAACGCCATTATCACCATTACAAATCTCAGACTAAGAACCTTCATCGGCTTTAATGAAGAAGAGAAGACTAAACAGCAAGATATCGTTATTAATGCTGAGATTCATTATCCCGCTAACAACCTTTGTCTCTCTGACGACGTCGACAACGCACTCAATTACAAAAACATCTGCAAACAAATCATTCATCACGTCGAGTCAGGACGTTTTCTGCTTTTAGAGAAGTTAACCAGCGACGTCCTCGGTATTTGTATAGACCACTCATGGGTTCGGTACGCGCAAGTGAGAATCGACAAACCTCATGCGCTACGTTTCGCTGATTCCGTCTCGCTCACCCTGACCTATGAAGCTGAACTCGAAAATTAATGAAAAAGGAGCAGGCCAATGTTAACTACAGAAGCAGAAAAAGTAAGAGAAGCTTTGCTCGGGAAGGGACTAGAAACCCCGATGACATCGAGCGAAATGAACAATGACCAAAAGTACAACCGCATTAAAGGACTCTTAACAGAAGTGGTCAGTACACTTGGATTGGATTTGACCGATGACAGCCTCGCTGAAACACCTCATCGTATTGCAAAGATGTATGTTCACGAGATATTTTCAGGGCTCGACTACAATAATTTCCCTAAGATTAGCGTGATAGATAATAAAATGTCGGTTGATGAGATGGTTAAGGTCTCGGATATAGATTTAACTTCGACGTGCGAACATCACTTCATTACCATCGATGGTTTAGCGCAGGTAGCCTATATCCCCAAATCCAAGATTCTTGGGCTTTCTAAAATAAACCGTATCGTGCGATTTTTTGCTCAGCGTCCTCAAGTGCAAGAACGCCTAACTCAGCAAATCCTAGTCGCGATCCAAACTCTCGTTGAGACAGAAAATGTGGCTGTGACGATAAAAGCCACTCACTACTGCGTGAAGTCTCGAGGCGTTATGGATGCAAACTCGGAAACGACAACAACTGCGCTCGGTGGCAGCTTCAAAACTAACCCTCAAACTAGAGCTGAGTTCTTACGATGAGTGAAACGATACTGATAACCGGGGTGGGGAAGCGCCTCGGCTTCGCTTTAGCGCAACAACTTTTATCGGACGGGTATAAAGTGGTTGGCACATACCGAAGTAACTACCCTCAGCTGCAATTGCTACGTGACAATGGGGCAGACCTACAGCAGGTCGACTTCTATCAACAAAGTAGTTTGGAGAGCTTCCTTCATTACGTTGGTCAAGAATATAAGGCACTTCGAGCCATCGTTCATAACGCTTCCGATTGGAAGCCAGAGAGTAAGAAAGACCCCAGCGAAAACGCATTACAAATCTTGAACGATATGATGACTATTCACACCACCGTGCCTTATCTGGTGAATTTAACACTCAAAGGCCTATTGATGTCTGGAGATCAAACTTCAGATATCATCCACATCAGTGACTATGTCGCAGAAAAAGGTAGTAAAAAACATATCGCTTATGCCGCCAGTAAAGCCGCACTCAATAACTTAACGCTTTCATTTTCAGCGATGCTGGCCCCTAAGGTGAAAGTGAATACCATCTCCCCGGCCATGATTAAGTTCAATGAACATGACGGCGAAGCGTACAAGGCCAAAGCGTTGCAGAAAGCATTGATTCCAGCAGAGGCAGGCTTCGAGGAAATAATAGATGGCATCAAGTACGTGTTGGCTAGCCACTATATGACTGGGAGAACCTTGCACTTAGATGGCGGCAGACATTTGAAGTAAATTCGTGTGTTTTGAACCTTCACTCGTGGCAACTTTGTTTCGGAAAGCATTTTAATTTAGGGCGATGTTCGAGTTTCAAACAATAAACACCGAGAATTACGTTATTTTTGACGCTTTTACTATAATCGTTGTGTTGAATGTGGCGAATTATAGGCCAATATTGTTTGATTTTTCGTCTCTTTGTAACGACTGAATATCATTCCAATGATTGTTTAATCTATCCTCTCTTCGCATTGCCTTCGATTGCTTGTCGTATTCTTCAAGCTGGTCCATGAACTTTAAAAATTTTCGGTATAGCTCTATTAACTTATGTGTAAATCTCATGTTCTAAAAACTCACTTAGCCAACGCTGTGTTGTTGGAACTTATGGAATATTTTGACCCTCCCGAAATGTGCAATCACAAACCATATCGTTTGAATATATAGTTAACATGGAGTTGCTGTTGGTGTAGCGGTCAAGTAAAGGTGGTTACGGTTTTGTAAGTTTGGCAGTAGGGCTATTCCGACCCATGCCGCACAATTGTTATTCTATTGATAACGCTCATTGGCGAACAACTATTTATTTTTATGGTCAAGATAAAAGATAATCTAATCCGGTGATAGTCGACACTCATGTAAGTGCGTTCTTATAGAGCTTTAATAATTCGGTGTGTAATTTAGAAAAAAGGATTGGAAATATTTTCCTAAAAAAAGTTTCGGTAGCCTATTGAACAAAGGACATGTTTGGGAGGTGTCCGCGTAAATTTTTATTGTAGGTAGTTTCC